>JBBQOJ010000048.1:0-9834 GCA_038330815.1 Chitinophagales bacterium
CAACGTCCAGCACAGCCAGCTCAGCCACGTCGCGCACGCAGCCATCAATCACCACGCCAGCCCAGCCGTTTTTGGCCGCCGCGGCGCCGAGATTGCCGCCCAGCAGAGCTCGTCGCAATGATCCGCCACCATCGACCACCAGCACCTTGCCAATGCGGCCTGACGGTGTTTCCTCAAAGCCCACCGAATCCACTGCGGCTTTGACCAGCGTGTTGTCCTCAAAGCACTTGACCGTGCTCACCAGCCCTGTAAAACGGCGCCGCGCGCCAAAATCTCGAAACACCGGGGGCAGCACACGGAAGGCCAGGCTCTTCATAGTGGATTTACTATAGGCATCCTTGCTTACCAGGGGATAATATTGATGCATTCTACCAAACACATTTAACCCTACAAATTCTTTTTCCGTCAAAATTTTCACAATAGTGGCTACCGTGTTGCTATGTGGCCTGGGTATGGGCAATTCATCTACGATTTCTTTTAGAAATGCCTTATCCAGTTTCCAGATCACCTGCATTATTTGCTCCTCGGCTTTTGTCAGTATTTTCATGTGTGTGCTTTGATAAAATAAAGTTATAACTATGTATTTAGTTTAACAACTATTTTTTTAGTTTAAAGCGAAGTTTTAACAAATGCCGCTAAAAAATATTTTCAAACACGCATGCCTTTCGGTTAAATTTGCAAACGGTGAAACGGGTGGTTACCGTGGAAATTAGCCTTAGTATCTTGCTTTATATTCTAATGGTTGGCGGCAGACTACCCAAACTTGGCTAAGATGATTATATTTGCCGCCCTGCCTGCTCGCAGCAGTGGGTGCTTGGGAAATAGGGCAGGGAAGGGACGCTACCAGTAACCGGGAGCAACCAATTTTTTTATCGTAGGGTGTACTACCTATACAATTAACACACAAATTATTTATGTCGCAGGCAATACTCGAATTAAAAAATGTAAATATTTACCAGGGCAAAAGCTTAATACTAAGCGAAGTAAATATAGCGGTGGATAAAGGTGAATTTGTTTACCTGGTGGGAAAAACAGGTACGGGTAAAAGCAGCCTGTTGAAAACACTGTATGGCGATTTAACGCTCACTGAAGGCGAGGGCACCGTGGTAGGGTACAACCTGCGCGAACTGGATTGGAAAAAAGTCCCCTTCCTGCGCAGGAGCCTTGGCGTAGTATTCCAGGATTTTCAGCTATTAACAGATCGTAATGTAAATGATAATTTAAAATTTGTTTTGAAGGCAACTGGCTGGAAAGATGAAAAATTAATGGACGAAAAAATTGCAGATGTGCTGGATAAAGTAGGTTTAAAAACGAAGGGATTTAAAATGCCGTTTGAATTAAGTGGTGGCGAGCAGCAACGGATCGACATCGCCCGCGCCCTTCTCAATTCTCCCCGGCTGATACTGGCAGATGAACCTACCGGCAACCTTGATCCGCAAACCAGTGACGAAATTATGCAGTTGTTATTTCACATCTGCAAAGACTACGGTACTGCTATCGTTATGGCCACCCACGATTATATGGTAATCACCAAATTCCCTGCCCGAACCATCAAAACAGAACGCGGAAAAGTATTTGATAACGCCAGTATTGTCGACTAATAAATTCAATAACTGTTATTCAGTTTGTTTTTAAACAACGGGAAGATGGTAAGTGCCATCCTTTATATCGCCCGGGCAGGTTTAAATTCATGTTGCGGCCCTTCATTATAATGCATCAAATCCAACCCTCTCCAGCGGGCCAGAAGATGTCCTCCACCAGTTGTAGGCTTTTACTATTGCAGTATAACTGTTGCAACACTTGCTGGCGGTCGTGTTTTTCTTCTATAGTGAAAGGGATATGGTACAGGTAACTGATCGCAGTTTTAAAATCATCCGCATCTTCGGCTAGCTGGCAAATAGCGTCGAGCCCCGAACCGGCTACCCCGGCCCGGTTTACCAGGCAATGCCGGCCATTAAATAGTGCATTTAGCAGTTTTAACTTTACCCCAGTGTTATTAAAAGAGGGCAGTATATTTACCTGTGCCTTTGCAATCATATCCTGTAATTCTTTGTCTCCGGGGTTGGCAACCAGGCAGGTATGGGGATGCTGGTGGGCCATAAAGGTGAGCTTTTCCGAAGGGTTTTTTCCTGCAATCACAAAGGGTACTTCCAATTGGTTAAATACATTTTGCAAAAGCCAGATAGCTGCTTCTTCATTTTCATTGATGGAAAGATTGCCGTGGTACAAACAGTAGCAACCCTTTCCTGCAAGACCCGCAGCATTGGTAAAGGGGATAAATACCGGCAAATAACTAATGTCAGGTGCAGCAAAAAGTGTGCGGTACAATTGCACATCCTCCTCACTAACTGCTACAATTTTCACCTTCCCCGCTAATTGATGTTCGTATGCCTTCAGCAATTTACTTTCATGATTAAAATAGTATTTTTTCAACGGGTTTTTTTCATGCCTTGCCAGTTGGTGATAGTACTCAAATTCAGTATTGTGCAGGCGAAGCACTACTTGCCGGTTGCTGAGTTGGCCTTTGTGTAGATAATAACTGCAATGGATACCCTCTATTAATACAGGATGAGTATCCTGCCGTAACCGCCGGATGAGTCCGGGATGTTTTCTCGAATTAACGATAAAGGGTAAACGCAAAGAAAAATTAAGTGGCGACACTTCCCGTTTATAATAATACACGGCAGCGCAATATTTTTTCAATATCTCCTGCGGCGGCCGCTTATCAAAAAAACAATGGAGGTAAATGTGCACCCCATCTTCATGAAGGGCTTTTATTTTATAAAATAAATCTACCACGCCGCCATAATCTGCCGGCCAGGGAACATCATGTGTTATTATATGTAAATGCCTTTCCTTCATGGTTAGCTTGTAAACAGGTGATGGTAAAAAGCAATTAATATCTTTTCTTCCCGTTGCCAGTTTAATTCCGCCCTCGCTTTAAAACAATTGTTTTGAAGCCGCAGATACAATTGTTCGTCCTGCAATAATTGATTGAGGCAGGCTGCAATGGTTACCCGTTCGGGATGGTGGATCAAAACGGCCACCTCATACTGTTTATTAATGGTGCGGTATTCAGGAAAGTCCATCGTAACCTGCGGTACAAGGTGATGAATGTAGTCAAAAAATTTATTGGCCAATGAAAAGTATTGATTTAAGCCAACGTTTTCTACCAGGTTTACGCCTATATATGCCTGTGCCGTGGCAGATTCCAAATCTCCAGGTAATAGCTTTCCTTTCAGAAACACTTTTTCACCCAAATTGTTGCTTTCAATGAGCTTTTTTGTTTGTTCCATATAATTGCCATCGCCATATAACAACAACCGCGCATCTACCTGGTGCATTGCAGGTACCAGGTATTCAATACCTCGTGCCTCATTGATAGCACCCTGGTAAATGATATCCCTTTTCCTGTCGTGAGTGGAAGGGACATTGTCTTTCAACCAAGGCATGTTCCTTATTATAGCATACTTTACCTGGTACAATTGAAGGAAAGCGGTTGCAATTTGCTGGCCCACGGTGTAGCCGTTTGGGAAAAGCGGCACCATCTTTTGCTCAATACGGTGCCACACTTTATAAATATGGGGCCGCGTTACAATCTCCTTTTGCTGCGAAAAATATTCATGGGCATCATAAACTCTTTTTTTGCCACGCAGTACGCTTGCCAGCCATACAGGTAAAATGGTGTCGAGATCGATACAGCAAAACAGGTCGGCCCGGGTAAACAGTAAGTAGAAAAGAAGCCTGCAGTTATATTCAGCATAAAAGCCGGGCCCTTTTCTGCAATAAGTGTTGATCCGTTTTTGCCGAAATGGCCTGGCCATCAATGGGGGGCTGCTGCCCTTGTGGTTAACTCCCACCAGTGTAACCGAATACCCGGCATTGCACAACGAAGTGCAGATACGGATCATACGCTGATCGTACACCAGGTTGTTGGTAACGGTAAAGGTTAACTGTTTCAATAGGAAAGGTTAGAAGTGAATGGCCTGGTAAATTTTTTCAATAAACTGCACTGTTTTGAGGGCTTCAATACCATCCGTTGCCGAACTTTTTTCGCCATTCATTGCCAGCAACAGGTGCCGGTACACCTTATCATGATTACTCATGGAACCTTTATAAAATCCGTAATCATTGGCCGGGTTATTATTCTCCAAGGCTTTTTGGTCTACCAGGATCGGGTGCTGGTAAATCAACTCGTTCATACAGGTGCCGCCTAACTGGATGGTTCCTTTAGCGGTGACGAGGGTAAGGGAAACTTCCTGGTTTTTTTCAAATGCATTCACCGAATAGTGAATGGTACCAATAGCACCGGATTGCATTTCTACGGCCAGGGCACCACTATCCTCAAATGCGATGGCATCGCCATGGGCCGCATTTTTTCTAAACCCACAGATTGATTTTTCGGTTCCCAGTAACCACAGCAATACATCTATATAATGACTAAACTGTGTATACAGCGTGCCACCATCCAACAGCAACGTGCCTTTCCATGAGTTGGCATAGTAAGCAGGGGGGCGGTTCCACACACAGTTTAGCTGGAAGCTGTAAACCTGCCCTAGCTGGTCGCTCGTTAACAATGCTTTTACTTTTTCCACCACGGGGTTGTAGCGGGTAGACTTAACCACAAATAGTTTTTTGGAGGCCTGCGCCGCTGCAGCTATCATTTGTTGCCCATCGGCGGTATGGAGGCACATTGGTTTTTCGCACAAAACATCACATCCTGCCGCTAATGCCTGTAGCGTATGTAGGGCATGCAGCCCATTGGGGGTGCAAATGCTAACGATATCGATATTTTTTTCGTTAGCAAGCAACTGTTCCAATGAAGGGTAAGGAGTTGCATTAAACTGCTTCGCTAAAAAAAATGCACGCTCCGGAATACTATCGCATACTGCTTTTACGTTCCCTATTTTGGAAATTTCTGCTGCATGTCGATGACTGATTCGGCCGCAACCGGCGATAGCGAAATTTTTTTGCATTTTATAAGCGCAAATATGGTTGATAAAAGAGGAACCTTAAAAAAAAAGATTAAACATTACCCATATTATCAAAAAAAAATCCTATTCTTAGGTAATTAACCTATAAAATATGCCAGACCAAACGATCACCCCCGCGGGTCAATCCCTCCATCGACCTATGACGCTTACGATACTTTGTATCATTACTTTAATTATAAGCATCATTGGCATCGCCGCCAATACCAGGGGCTATATAAATGCTGAACAGGAAGTTGAAAAAATTACTTCAGGGAAAGCAAAAACACAACTTAAGAACTTTTTTGCTCCTGGCAGTACCACTAACGATGAACTGGTAAAAATTGGTAACCTCAATGTAGAAAATTATCGTAAGTTTTCCATTGGCTGTATTGCTTCCTATATACTTTGCCTGGTGGGTACCATTTTGATATTTAAGTTGAAGCGTACCGGGTTTTATTCCTTCACGCTCGGTACCTTTTTTAACCTGATAACGCATTTCCTGCTTTTTGGAGATCATTTCGGCTCAATGGGTATTTCTATTGTAGGTGCGCTCGCCGGGTTCCTTTTTGTTATTTTATTCGGGATGAATTTAAAATACATGGAAGAGTCGTAGCCTGTTGGATTTTACCTTATTTTTAGCCTACAAATTTACCAACTAACCCAATTTTTTGTTATGACAGAAGTTTTACAAGAGTACGAACGCCCGGCTTCAAGGCCTGTTTTTATTACCGTTTTATGTATCCTTACCTTTATAGGCAGCGGTTATGGGCTAATCAGCCAGGGTTTTGCCTATTTTACTGCCGACAAACAGGCAGCCGTATTAACTGCCGCAAGGGACAAGGTGAATGCAGATATGGAGAAGGTGGATGAAAACAACAAAGGAGCCGATTTTGCTAAGAAGATAGCTGATAGTATGAATACCTCTCCCGAAAAAATTAAACTAGGTGCGATAGCCAGTATGGCCGCAGCGATACTTTGTTTACTGGGGGCGTTTTTAATGTGGCAACTTAAAAAAACCGGTTTCTATGCTTATGTGGCGGGAACACTTATTGGGGTGATCAGTCCTTTTGTAATATTTGGCACTGCTAATTTTATGGCCATCATCTCTTCGGTGATGATCGGTTTTATAGGTTTGATCTTCGTTATATTGTACGGGGTTAACCTCAGGCACATGCGGTAATAAACTTACACTATTGTAAAAAGCCTCCTCGCGGGGGCTTTTTGTGTAAAAAATTAGTATCTGATTTAAACATTTAAAAAATTTTACCTACTTTTGCCTGCTAATAAAAAAGATAAATTAACAAAGACGTTAAAAAAAAAGAAATGCCGTATTTAACAATCGAAAAAAAAGCGAAAATTTTTACAGACTTTGGTGGTAAAGCTGCCAATACAGGTTCAATTGAGGGTCAGGTTGCATTATTAACTGAACGAATTAACCACATCTCCGATCATTTGAAATCTAATAAGAAAGATTTTTCGTCCCAGCGTGGATTAATGATGATGGTTGGACAAAGAAAACGCCTGCTCACTTATCTCAGCAAACATAACCTTTCTGGTTACAGGGCATTAATTGAAAAATTAGGTCTTCGTAAATAAGCAGGCAAATATGTATAAATAATTAATTCCCAACTTTTTTTGAGCAGTTGGGAATTGTTTTTTGTTTGAATGGCTAACCTGGCTCGATTGCACATCCTACTCACTAATCTAATACATAACATATGAGTTTTAATACTAAATCAGTAACCTTTGATATAGGTGGTGGCCGTATGGTTACTATCGAAACCGGCAAAATGGCCCGGCAGGCCGACGGTGCGGTAACTGTACGCCAGGGAAATTGTATTTTATTGGCTACCGTGGTAGCTAATAAGGAGCCGCGCGACGGACAAAGCTTTTTCCCACTGTCGGTTGATTACCAGGAGAAGTTTTCTTCTGCAGGCCGCGTACCCGGATCGTTTTTTAAACGGGAAGCCCGCTTGAATGATTATGAAATATTAACCAGTCGTTTAATAGACCGTGCCTTACGGCCGTTATTTCCAGAGGATTACCTGTGCGATGTGCAGGTTTTGATCAGCCTTGTATCAAGTGACGCCGAGGTATTACCCGATGCATTGGCCTGTTTGGCGGCATCTGCGGCATTGGCGGTGTCGGATATTCCTATTATGGAAGTGATTTCCGAGGTTAGGATAGGAAGAAAAAATGGGGCGTTTATTGTAAATCCTTCCCGCTCAGAATTGGCCACCTGCGATCTTGAATTTATAATTGCTGCCACTGAAAATAATATCATGATGGTGGAAGGTGAAGCCAATGAGTGCCAGGAAGAAGACCTTGTTAAGGCAATTGAACTGGGACATGAAGCCATCAAGGCGCAAATCAAAGCCCAAAAAGAACTGCGCGACCAGGTGGGAAGCAGTGCAAAAAGAGAATATACCAAACCTTACCGCAATGAATCGCTAAATGATAAAATCATTGCCATGGGTAAAGATAAAATGTATGCGATTGCAGCTGCAGCCTCCGCCAAGCACGAACGCAGCGATGCGTTTGTGGCCCTGCACAAAGAAATTAAAGAAGGTTTAGGGGAAGATTTACCAGATGAAGACAAGGCATTAATCGGTCATTATGTGGGCGAACTTCAATACAATGTGGTGAGGGATATGATTTTGAATGACAGGAAACGCCTGGATGGCCGGGGTACCGAAGATATCCGCCAGTTATCGATGGAAACGAATATTCTTCCAACACCTCACGGTTCTTCTTTATTTACAAGGGGAGAAACACAATCCCTGACAACGGTAACCTTTGGTACGCCACTGGATGAACTGTTGGTAGAGAGTGCTTTTAAATCTGATTATACAAAGTTTATCCTGCATTATAATTTCCCGCCTTTCTCTACTGGCGAGGTAAAAATGATGAGGGGTGTTGGCCGTAGGGAAGTTGGTCACGGTAACCTGGCCATGCGTTCGCTAAAGAAAATGATGCCTGGGTCTGACTATCCGTATACGGTGAGGATAGTAAGTGATATCCTTGAAAGCAACGGTTCTTCTTCTATGGCAACGGTTTGCGCTGGTTCCCTCGCCTTAATGGATGCAGGTGTTCCTGTTAAAAAACACGTAAGCGGTGTTGCCATGGGGCTCATTAAAAAAGACGAACAGTTTGCCGTATTAACCGATATCCTGGGCGATGAAGATCATCTTGGAGACATGGACTTTAAAGTTACCGGAACACGGGATGGTATATGCGGTGTGCAGATGGATATTAAGGTGGATGGCCTTAGTATGGATATCATGCGCCAGGCGTTGGAACAGGCCCGCAAAGGACGGTTACATATACTGGATGCTATGTATGAGTGTATGCCTGCCCACCGGGAAGATGTTAAACCACATGCACCACGCATGGTGAAACTAACGATTGATAAAGAATACATTGGGGCGGTGATAGGGCCAGGTGGTAAGGTGATACAGGAAATTCAGCGCGAAACCGGTGCTACTGTAAATATCGAAGAAGTAAATAACGTAGGCGAAGTAAGTGTGTTCTCTGCTTCTAAAGAAAGTCTTGATAAGGCAGTTAACTGGATTAAAGGACTCATTGCCGTACCGGTAGTGGGAGATACTTACGAAGGTACCATCAAGAGTATCAAGGAATTTGGCGCCTTTGTAGAATTCCTTCCTAAAAAGGAAGGCCTGCTGCATATCAGTGAAATCAGTTGGAAAAGATTAGAGACCATGGAAGGCATCTTCAAGGAAGGTGACAGGGTAAAAGTGAAATTGCTGGAAATAGACCAACGCACTGGTAAATTTAAATTAAGTCGCAAGGCACTGATGCCAAAACCAGAAGCACAGGCCAGGCCATAAATTGTTTTATAATATCGTTAACTCCGGAGACCCCTCTTCGGAGTTTTTTAATGGCGCAACCGCCGGGTAAAATATTACCTCACCAGCATTAAGCAGGTTACCGCTTTCCCGGCATCAATAAAAAAAAGGCGGTACTGTCACCTGGTACGGGTTCCCGGCAGCGAATACACAATTGGCTTTATCCGGCCAGGTAAATAACAGCGGGTTATCAAATACTATTCAATATTACCCGGCACACCGGTAAACACTTTAATAAATTGCAATACTGATCATGAATTATCTACAATTTGATTTTGAAATTGACAACCAGGAACAATTGGAAAAACTGGTGGCCCTGCTGGCTGACCAGGGGTTTGATGGTTTTGAAGAGGAAGAGGATCACCTGGATGCTTTTATAGCGGAGCACCAGTTTAATGAAGCTGGGTTTGCTGGTGTATTGGACAGGTTTGAGAAAATAATATATGTAAAAACGGTTATCGAAAATATTAATTGGAATAAGAAGTGGGAGGAAGATTTTAACCCGGTGGTGATAGCTGATTTTGTAGCCATTCGTGCAGGCTTCCATCAACCGGTGACGGGAGTTCAACACGAAATAATTATTACACCTAAAATGAGTTTTGGCACCGGGCATCATGCCACTACTTATCTTATGCTGCAAGAAATGCGCAAACTCAACTTCACTGGAAAAACGGTGTTTGATTTCGGAACCGGTACTGGTATTTTGGCCATTCTTGCGAGTAAACTGGGCGCTGCCAAAGTATGGGCGATAGATTATGATGAATGGAGTATTAACAACACCCGCGAAAACATGCTGCTTAACCAATGTGAAGGCATTCATTTGGAACAGGATGATTCCATTAGTTCAACTGAAAGCTTTGATATTTTGCTGGCTAACATTAACCTGAATGTAATTGTAGCATGTATCGATGCCATGACTGCCATTACCAAACCTGGTGCAGTATTGCTGTTAAGCGGGTTTCTACAGGAAAATGAAAAGGATATTTTAGCAGCCA
>JBBQOJ010000049.1:0-9825 GCA_038330815.1 Chitinophagales bacterium
AGGTGTTTTCCTTTTAGTGGTATCGTGTATTAACCCCCGCCATTCGTTATTTAGCGGCTCATAAATCAGTTATAGCACGCTTAAATACGGGTTGGTAACGATAGACCTTTACATCAGAAAAGCGCTATTCAAATTAACCAACTATTCCAAACAATTTAAATCTTAAAAAAATGAAAAAGTTAATGATGATGATGGTGAACGTTATAATGTTCGCCACTTTTATTACCGGTGCTGCCACCGCTCAAAAAGCATTTACTCCCACCGGCTCAGAGCTTGCCTTTGAAGTAACAGGTGAAAGAACCGCCGCCCGTCCAGCCACTGCCTCTGCCGGGGTGGAAGCAAAAAGTAACAAAGATATCAAAGCGATGAAAGCCAACCTGAAAGCAGAGAAGATCAATCTTCGGGTTAACAAAAACCTGCAAAAAAATTACAAAGATGCATCCGGTGTCGACGTGAGCCACGAATCCCGGGCCATTGTTGCCAGGTTTAAAACAAGCGATGACAAAGCTGCCCGCGTGGTGTACAATAAAAACGGGGGTTGGCTGTACACCATTTTTACTTATAATGAAGACAAACTTCCTACCACAGTAAAAGACATGGTAGTAGCTGCTTATCCTAATTTCAACATAACCCTGGTTCAGGAAATTAAGCAAGGCGACATCACCATTCACAAAGTTTTCCTGGAAGACTGCACCAGCTTTAAACAAGTATTGGTGCACAACGACGAATTGACTTTGTATGAGGATTTTAAGAAAAGTAAATGAAGGTTTAAGGGCTACCAACAAGGTTTCTCCGGTACCGGTAAAAGAAAAGCTGACCCAATTTCCAACGGGCCAGCTTTTTTATTTTGCTTCTACTCGCTTTCTGTTAAAAATGGAATGTTAAAGGCGGCTTTTAGTACCACCGTGGGTTCATTTGTTGCTTCAGGTAACCATTGATTTTTCAGGCGGTTGATTGCTTCCATTGAATTGTTTAGCGCCTGTAAAAAGAGGGAACGGTCAGGTGTATTCACCTCGGCTAATTGTTGATAATAGGCAATACCCTGCAGGAGGTTGTTTATAAACTCCTCGTAATATTTTTTCCGCCTGGCGGTGATTTCCTGCTTTGCTTCTTCCTGCAATTGTTCTGTCAGATAGCTGATGTATAATTCCAATTCTGTTATAAACATATGGGGCCTGGTAGTATCATGCATGATGTTGGTTCGTCCATAAATATGGTCGGTCATTGTTTGAAGCGATACCACCCTTGTAAAATAGGCGATGTTTGGACCGGGGCAGATATTCACGGCATTCATTTTTTTAACCAGCGTGGTGTTATAAGTAATTGCAGCCGCATTGCTTAGCCCGATACAAAGACACTCCTTACTGGTGATCATATTCAACTGTTGATCAAATTCAGCACCAGGTAGTTGCATCGACCTCAACTCCGCGATTTTTAATTGCTGGTATTTATGCGAAGCAGTGCAGATGGGTTGTTCTGTAAATTCTGTATTGAAGGCAAGGTGTTTCTCTGTACAAGGGCTTCCGGCTTTTCCATTGGCAATGCGTTGCTTCTTTTCAATTTCACCACTTGTGCCAGCAAGGTAGTGGAAGCGTACTCCTAAGGGAGAATTATGACTTAAAACTACATCCTTTCTTTTCGCCTTGCTGAGTAATTGCAGGGTGGCTTCATCTACCGTGGTAGCTTCCGGCACCATTAAAAAAGGGGTTCCCCAGCCGGTACTCTCCACACCATAATGGGTATGTAAAAATTTATCCTCGGCGTTGGTACCAATACCTCCCTGTACCGTAATTTTTAACAACGGGGGATATTCAAATGATTTCCCGGTCTTTTTAAAAATGGCGGCATTGTAAATGTCAAACAGCGTATTGATGAGTTCCTTTCGTTGAATTTTAAATTCTTCCAATATCGGTCCCAGCAAAAAACCATCCGTTGCAAAAGCGTGGCCACCGCAATTGAGGCCGGATTCAATCCTAAATTCACTCACCCAAATCCCTTTTTTAGCCAGGTATTTTCCCTGGATCAATGCTGAACGGTAGTCGCTCACTTTTATTATTACCTTTTTATCAAAATCGCCCTCTTCATTTACATCAAATTCGGGGCACTTTTCCAGGTAATTATATAACCGTGGATTCATACCGGCGGAAAACACTATAGAAGAATTGGTAAGGGTGCTTTTTACATATCCTCTTAATGCGGCTACAGCATCAGAACCGTCTTCGAGCAATACGCCCGATTGATCAAAATTATTGCGGTCTGTTTTTGTCATGATGTTTACATCAATACTTCCCGGCACTACCTGCGCTCTTAAATAAGTGGCCAGCTTTTCTTTCTCAGGATGGCTGTCAGTTGACATCATCTGCAGGTATAATTTTTTAAGATTACTTTCTGCCGGCAACATTTCAAAGTATTGAACAATGGATGACCCTTTTTCAAACACCGCCTTTTTAAGTTGATCTATCTGCGACTGTACAATGGTATTCACCAGGTTTAAATAATCTGTAATTCTTTTTGCACGATAGTCGGGCTCGGTAGTTGGAATGGGCTGATACGGCTGGTTAATAACCGGGTAATAATGACTTCTCATCATCTCTATCAGCCGGTCTTCAACAATGGAAATAACGGAGGATATACCAAAACGGGCAACCTTTACCGGGGAGTCGATGGTGTAAGCAAGGCCCATAACCGGAATATGAAAAGTGTGATGTTGGAGTGTTGTCATGATTATACTTTTTGAAAAATAAACTATTGAAAACAGTAACCCGTGTTGATTCGATGTATGTTATCCAGGGTTTTATATTGCCTTGCTAAATGTATTGGTTTGCTTTTCTTTTTCATTTCGCCAAAGCCTTGCATCAAAAGCGGCAGCTATGTTCCGGATAAAAGATTTCCCCTGCTCGGTTACCTTAATTTTTTCGCCCGAAACCACTACCAAACCATCAGATTGCAGTTTAACCAGTTTCGCCTTTACCGACTTACTGTATTCATCCACGGCAAGGTAGTTTTGCAGGCTGGTGGCATGTTTACACATCAATTCCAATATTTTTGTTCTTATCATTTCGTCTTCTGCATTCAACAGGTGGCCGTTGATAAGGGGCAATATCCCCTGATTTATTTTCGCCTCATAGGCTTCCACTTCCTTCTCGTTTTGAGCAAAGGCATTCCAGGCATCACTAATGGCTGATACGCCAAGTCCGATAATAAGTTTTGAATCGGTAGTGGTATAGCCCATAAAATTGCGGTGCAGTTTTCCGGTGGCAGCGGCCTTTAGCAACTGGTCGCCGGGTAAAGCAAAATGATCCATACCGATGGCTATAAACCCGGCTGCTTCCAGTAATTTTCTGCCTTGGGTATACATCGCCCATTTCTTATCGGCTGCCGGAAGGTCTGCATCGGTATATCTTCGTTGCCCCTTGCTTTTCCACGGCACATGCGCATAGGAATAAAAAGCAATCCGGTCGGGTAACAGGCTATTAATTTTTTCTATTGAATATTTTATACTATCCATTGTTTGATGGGGCAGGCCGTATATCAAATCAATATTGATGCTTTTGTAATGGTGTTTCCTGGCCCATTGCACTACTTCCTGCGTACGTTCAAATGATTGGATTCGGTGAATGGCAAATTGTACCCGGGGGTCAAAATCCTGCACACCAATGCTAATACGGTTAAAACCAACAGCAGCCAGTTGCTGCAAATGCAATTCTGTTGTATAATTGGGATGCACTTCAATACTAAACTCGTGCTGTTCACTGATGATGGCCTGTTCGGTGATACCTCCAATGAGCTCCAATAAATGGGCACTGGAAAAAAAGGTAGGTGTACCGCCGCCGAGGTGTATTTCTTTAATTACCGGCACCTGGGGCAACATACTTCTATACATGTACCATTCTTTCAGCACCGACTTAATGTAAGGGCTTTCTACTGCATGGTTGGTGGTGATGCGCTTGGTACAGGCACAAAAAGTGCAAAGTTGCTCACAAAACGGCAGGTGAATATAAATACATAATTCACCGTCGGCCTTAACAAAAGTATCCAGCAGGGCTTTTTTCCAACTTGTTTCATCAATGGATGAAAAATCCCAATAAGGCACCGTGGGGTAACTGGTATACCTTGGAGTGGGTACATCATATTTTTGTAACAGTGATAAAACTCCGGTACTCATACTTTGATTTTAATAAACCAGGCTATTTTGGACTATAATAATTAAATCTTTCCCTGCCATCATTTCTATTAAATGACGGAGGCGCTTCCTTTAATTTACCATGAGTATACTGGTTGACAATTTTGGGAAGATGGCCGCAATTTACCTGTATTAAAAAGAGCAAGAGGTGACCATCATCATATGGCTACATGCTTTAAAACATAACCGGGAAGGTGTTGGCCGTGAAAGCATTTCCTGGGTGGGCGAAAGGAGTGCTGTGGCTATTACCAGAAACCATCCTCCCGGGTGTTTGCCATGGTATTGTAATAAACAGGAAAGAATATATATAAGTTATTCAGATAAATATCTTATTGCCTGATTCGGCACGCACTTTGATAAAATGTGCTAAAGCCATTTTATGGTACCAGATATTGTATCCAACATATTACTTGAATTATCTACATTGCTTGTTGCCGACATTAGCCCAAGGTCAATCAGTTGCCAGTTTGATAAGATTGCACAACAGGTTGCCAATGCTAATCTTCACTTCGGAAAAATTGATTGTAGAGAATATTATGAAGATGTTGACCTCGCCTTGATATTGATGATGAAGAACGAAGCCATTAGTAATGCGCTGTTTGAACAGGCTTCTACATTCCGGGTAATGGAGAATGAATTGCGCGTACAGAAAGGCTTAAGTGAACTCACCAGTTTAAAAACGGAAGACTGTTATTTTGAATACCGTAACCATGGCATCCTCTTTCATTATAATAAAAAGTTAGAAAACCAACGCTTAATTGCCAACCTCATTGAAGGGTATAACCTGGTACATAAAAAATCCGTCGTAAAACTATTTCATTACAGTTGATTGCTTCAGCAAAATGCATCGCTTAAGTTAGTTGACTAATTAAACACCTGGACTTCTATAAAACGATAGGGGTCGATGGACATGTATTTATTAATCCCGATTGGAAATTCACTCATTTCGAGTGCGTAAAACTGGTTCGCCTCCCTTACCTGCCATAAAAACATAGGGTCCTCCTGCGGATCTTCCTCCTGGAAAATTTCCGGTATCATACACCTGATTTCACCATTCCAGCAGGCATCCTTCAGGGTTTCATTCGGCGGCAACGGTTGAGCAGGATCACTATAATCACGTTCGTTGTATTGCCGGTTTACAAAACTGGTTCCTGTCAATAATAATATTTCCTGTTGTGTAGTGGTGTTTTTCATCTTTACCTATTTTAGACTTACCAATTAGACGTAAAAACTAATAGAAAATCATAATTCCCTATTGGAATATATTGTTAAATCAGTGCTATTGCCGGTTGATCCGTTACCTTTCCAATAAATTCAGCAGCTAGCCCTTTGTGCTGGCTTGTACACCTGGAGCTCATCAATTCTTTAATGTTCAGTATCATCACCTCGCAGTTATATTATCACTCTTTAAAAATAAAAAGGCCAATCACCCCAGGTATCCAAAATGTACGAACCTTTGATGTCAGTGGATTTCTATGCTTACCGATTATGGGCCTCTTATTTTGGTGCACGAAATGCATCATCCGTTAACATCGACTTATTAAAGAGGTAATATTTTCCATCTTTCTTACTTCTCCAATACCGGTGTCCCTGTAAATCATAATATAGCCTGCCATCTACACTTTTTTTTGCATATTGGTCGTTCACAACAATTACTTTCGGTACTGCAGTGCCAGGCTTTTTCTTTACTACCGGTTTCTTTACCAGCATCGTATCCGTTTTTTCTCGTGTGGTTACCGTTACGGTATCTTTGCCTGAAATTGTTTCCGTGGTGGTGGTTGTTTTATTTGGTTGAATTTTTTTACTACAACTGCTGATAGCAAACAACAATAGTAACCCGGCTGAAACATTTTTAATCATCGTCATCACTTTTTTTTTGATATAGTCAACAATTTCACCAAACTATGTTAAAGTGCTGGCCCGGGTAAACAAAGGTGGCTGAGCTTAAGTGTAAATCACATCCAACAATGCTTCCCAGTTTGTTAAAACACTTCCTTAAATGCATAAATAGTACGTCTATCATTATCTATGGGCACTTAGAAAATCCTTAAAAAAGATAACCATCCACCATCATTTTTGCTATGTTCGCATCTCTCCAGTTGGGCAAAAAATTTCCCTCTCTAACCATTGCCGGTTAGCAACTACCGGCCAAAATACCATTTGCTTCCTATGTAGGTATAATACTTCAATAGTGTAGATCAGAATAAACCAGTAAATTAGCATAGCTAAAATTTACAGGATGCGGCAATAGCTCAGTTGGTAGAGCATTAGCTTCCCAAGCTAAGGGCCGAGGGTTCGAATCCCTTTTGCCGCTCTATTTTTTTTGCATATTAATCACCCTTTGGCCCGGTGATCATTCTCCGGTTAATTTTTAATTTACTATGTCCTTACAAGCAACACCTGAAATGGCTTACCGGCAACTTGGCAAGTCTGGATTACACATCAGTTGCATTGGATTTGGTGGAATGTCATTGTCTTCCGCGCAGGAGGATGCCCGATGGCTGATTGACCAGGCCCTCGACCATGGTATTAATTATTTTGATACTGCCGACATTTATGAGCAGGGTGCCAATGAAATCATGCTGGGAAAGGCTTTACGTGAACGAAGGGATAAGGTGGTTATTGCAACCAAGGTAGGTAATCAACTACGGCCTGGTGCCCCGGGCTGGGATTGGAATCCCACCAAAGCCTATATATTGCAGGCCGTGGATGCAAGCCTGCAGCGGTTGCAAACCGATTGTATCGATTTATACCAGCTACACGGCGGCACCATTGATGATGCGATAGACGAAACCATCGAAGCTTTTGAAATACTGCAGCAGCTCGGAAAAATCAGGTACTACGGCATTTCTTCTATCAGGCCGAATGTAATCAGGGAATATGTAAAACGAAGCAATATGGTAAGTGTGATGATGCAGTATAGCCTGTTGGACCGCCGGCCGGAAGAAGCATGTTTTCAATTGCTGAAGGCGCACCAGATCGGTGTACTAGCCCGGGGTACCGTGGCCGGCGGCCTGCTTGCCGGCAAACCCGCGCAACCTTATCTAAATTATACGGAAGAAGAAGTAAGCGCAACGGCAACGGCGATAAAAATGGCTACTCCACCCAATAGGTTACCTGCAGCAACCGCTATTGGTTTCGTATTGCAACAACCGCCGGTTACTGCAGCAGTAGTGGGTATCAGAACAGCAAAACACCTTGAAGGTGCCCTGGAGGCCACGGGTAATCACCTTTTAACTTCCGCACAAATGCAGGGCCTGCGTGCGGCAACTCAACCCGCTTTGTACGAACTTCACCGGTAATATAACGGGTTTGCCTATACGAAAGTTGCTGTAACGCCTGCATTCAACATGAAAGAAAGGCCTTTCACCGCCGGGAAACTTCGCATACACGTGTCTGTAGTGCCGAATGTTGCCCCTGAAACGACCTTTCATCCTGTAATACCTACCTGCCATTTAATAAAATAATACCCTGTTGACTTGGATACGCATACTAATTTTTATATATTTAGAATCGAATTTCAACCTTCGGTAATAGCGACTGCCGGCCACCGGGATTAAAAAATGTTTTATAGATTTAAACAATTCAATTTACTTTTTATGCCTGAAAATTCAACCCTCTTTGTACAATTAAAAACCACCTCCCGCAACGCGGACGATACCAGTGAACCCGTCATTGCCACCGGCGACAATGACCCCATCCATCTGGTAACGCATACCTCATCGGCACCCAGCCCCTGGGACGTAGCCCACGAGTTGGTGGAAGAGCATCCCGGCTATGCTTTTGCCGAACCAGACATCGAGTCCGGGGAAGACTTTTATAAATACCAGGAAGACTTTGAAGAAAAAGGCGTTACGCCAAAAGAGGATTATTTTAAATTTATCGATTACTGGTCAAGCCCCGCACGGCCATCTATCTGGCACCTGGGCGATGATTTCTCCCAATTAAAAAAAGCGAGGGAAACAGTAGCCGCGTTACAAGTAAAAAAAGTGGTGCGCATCGCCCATTTTGACACCGGTTATTCCAGCAAACACATATCATTTCCTATCATAAAAAACATGATAAGAACCGACCTGCAACGAAATTTTGTAGACGATGAGGCGGACCAATGGAATAATGCTGAAGACAAGTTTGACAGTGGGACTTTAAAAATGCCGGGGCATGGCACGGGTACTTTGACCCTTTTAGCGGGTGGTAAATTATCACTGGCCAATTACGAATTTGACGACTACATTGGCCTATACGATAGTATTGAAATTGTGCCGATTCGCATCGCCAAAAGCGTGGTGCTTTTTAAAGCTGGCGCATTTGTAAAGGCAATGGATTACGTAGTTAATGAATTGAGTCAACAGGAAGATACCCGTATTCACGTAATTACCATGAGCATGGGTGGTGTGGCATCCAAAGCATGGGCCGAGATGGTAAACGCAGCCTATGAAAAAGGTATTTTTATCGTTACGGCTGCAGGTAACAATTTTAAAAAATTACCCACGCGTACCCTTATATATCCCGCCCGCTTTAACCGGGTAGTGGCAGCCTGTGGTGTTACTTACGACGGGTCGCCTTATGCCAAACCTAAAGGCAGTGGCAGTTTTCATATCATGGAAGGAAATTATGGGCCTCAATCGTTGATGAATACTGCCATCGCGGCCTTTACACCCAACGTTCCCTGGGCCACCTACCGTTATGAAGATGTAGTGGGTATTCGTGGCGATGGAACTTCTTCTGCCACGCCACAAGTGGCCAGCGCTGCCACTTTGTACTATGTAAAAAATTATGATGCGCTGGAAGCCCTACCCGAGCCCTGGATGCGGGTGGAAGCTATCCGGAACGCCATGTTTGAAAGCGCAGCAAAAGAAATAAACGATGATGGCGGCAGCTTTGACAATGATTATAAAAAATATTACGGTAATGGCATTTTAAAAGCGGCGGCGATGCTCAACGTGCCGGTTGCCAGCCCGGCCTCGTTGGTAAAACAACCAAAGGACAAGGTGTTCTTTCCTTTTTTTAAAGTAGTATTGGGTATCAGGGCTGTGGACGAAGCAACCAATACAGAAGAGGATATGCTGGAAACAGAACTGATGCAACTAGTACTTACAGATGAACATATCCAGGCGATTATGCAGGATGAGGAAAAATTGATTGAGGAGTTATCGAAAGAAGAAAAGATTGCCCTTGCCAATGCCGTTATAGCCAATCCCAAAGCATCCGACAGGCTAAAGGAAAGAATGGAAATGGTGATCAATCAACTTAATTTGTAAGCGTTAATTTTACGGGTTAAACCAGGTGGTTTTCACTATTTGATGCAACAGGATAATAACTGCCGCCGACCAATGAACGTTCTATAATTGTTAACCTGTTTTTTCATCCATGGGAAATGACAGCATTCCAAAATCTCCATCCGATTCGCCCTCCTCAAAAAAAGGTGCAGGTATTGTTGTAAATGGAAGGAAAAACTATTTCATTACTATAGGAATTGACCAATACCAACATCCTGCAATTGCCTCGTTGGGTGACTGCTGTAAAAATGATTGCCTTCAACTATCAGCCCTGTTGCAGCAGGATTATTCTTTTGAACCTGTTGAAGGAAGGTATGACGATACCGGTGTACGCATTGACAATAGCCACCAGGTACTATTTAA
>JBBQOJ010000050.1:0-9763 GCA_038330815.1 Chitinophagales bacterium
ATCATAATATTTTTCAACTTTTTCCAGTATCCACTGGCGTGCAACAGCAGGGCGCAGGCATAGTACCCATGTTAATTTTCATTCACCATTTGCAGCAAGCAAAAATGGCCCTTAAAGCAATGCCTTACCCCGGCCGGGTAACTTTTGAGCTATAAAGGTAAAGGAAAGCAATGTTTCAACGGCAGGGCCAATAAATGAAAAAATAATTTTAGCGTATTTTAACAGGAGGATGATGTTGATCCCGTTTTACCAGGCCCATATCAATATCATCCAAAAATTGAACGCGCTGCCATTGACACCTGGAAATTTATAGTGCAGTTATACATTAAGAAGGGCATTGCCACTTTTTTGGTGGCTATTCGGGCGCTTATTAATGACATCTCTTTTAAAAAAGCATAGGCGGATGCTTGCGCCAGGTAATCGCGGACTTGGCAAAAGCATTCAATTGGATGTATTTTATTGCCCTAACCAACACTTTATGCGCAACATCATCCGCCCCCGCACAAATTAGGTAATAGGTAAAAAGAAATGAGATGATGGAATGGTATGATTTTTACGTTTAAAAAATTGCTTGTTTGTTATGCCCTAAAAGTAATCGGCAAATTTAAAGGTGTTGACAATAAGTTTTTTATGAAATGTGGCAGCGTATAAAAATCTAAAGTAAGGAAGTAAGCCTGGGCTTGATATGTTGAGAGACAAAAAACTAATTGACAAATAATGAAACAAATAAAGAAAGAAAACCTGCCGGTAAAAATCTGCCTTGTTTGCGACAGGGCATTTACCTGGCGAAGGAAATGGGAAAGGGTTTGGGAAGAGGTAAAGTATTGCAGTGAAAAATGCAGGCTAAATAAAAACAAACTTTGAGGTTAAATTTTACCCCAACCAAGGAGGTCGGTATGAGCCAAAAGCGCCTTGTTTGTAAAACCTTCCTTACCCTATCCCTTAAACGAACGCCACTGCTATTCCTGTAGCATTGAAAAATGTTATCTAGTTCTTGTATCGTATTCCGCAGCCGACAATGATAGCACAAAGCCAGGCGCCCTGGCTGAAAATATAATGGGCCATGAAAATATTTCACAGCCCATTACTTCAAACAGCTATCATAAATGTTATAACAGTTTCACTTTCAGTAAATAGCTACGACTATCTTTCTCGGTGATAATAAGTTGGTACCATCCTGCCGGCAATTTTTTAGGCTGATAAGTGTTACCACTAAAGGTTGCCTGCTGAACCGCTTGCCCAAGTTGGTTAATAATTTGTATGCCTGTACCCGCCGCAAAGGTTTTATTAAAGTTGATGATGGATATAACAGGATTTGGATAAACGCTTACCTCTTGCTGCGTCTCACCAAAGTTTACCAATTTCACATCGCTGTAACTTGTATTACCATCTTTGTCAACTTGCTCAAGACGGTAATAATTTTTACCTTGAAATACATCATAATGAGTAAAAGAGTACCTGGAGCCTGAAGCGGCACCCGCATTTACAAAGCCAATGCCGGTAAAATTTAAACCATCTATGCTATGTTGCACATTAAAGCCACTGTTGTTTATTTCTAATACAGTTACCCATTGCAGCGCTGCGCTGTTCCTCAATGGCTTTGCAGTAAAACTAACAAATTTTACCGGCAGGGGAGCGGCACCGACACCAATAGCAAAATCTGAGAATCCTGAGATATCTGTTGATGTGCAAATGCTGTACCCTGCGCTATCTCTGGCCGGTTGATAAGTTCCGGCTGGCTGCCATGCAGCGGCCGCATTGTTTCTTTTAATTAATGCATACCTGTTGGGGGTGGCAGTATTAGTGCTGCCTTTAAGCCATGCTAAGGCTGTGTAACCGTTCCCTGCTTCCAGGGTGGTATCAGCCATGATGGTCCAGGTGCCGCCATTTAAAATACTTCCAATTGGCTGGCCATTTACGATACAGGTGGCAGGATTTGGCGTAGTGCCCGTATTGGTATTGCTAAAGCTTGCTGTAAGATAGCCAATGCGGGTAGGGTTATTAAACCGTACACTAAAAGGCTGTGCATTTGTACCATTGCCTACCTGTAATTGCATCGGCCTGTTGGGTAAAACCCGGTGTATGAGGGTACCGGCGATATGAGCATTGGTAGCGCCTATACCCGCAGTTCCCCATACAATTTCGTTGTTTACATAAAGCCTGTTATTTACAGGGTTTGCCACAACTAAATTCCCTTTGATAATTTGTAGCACCTCCATACTGTTACAGTAACTATAAATTTTATCGGTAGCAGCAGTAAGATTAATTACAATTTTGTTGCGGCCGTTCCTGCTGTAGTCGTAATAACTATCCGTACCGCCCCGGTAGGTTAGTTTCCCATTGCCTAAAAAATTATAAGCACCAAACCCGAGAAAATTTATTGGTGCATATCCATAAAGGTGATTATAAGTTATATCTCCATTGTTGTTAAGCGAACCATTGATAACGGCACCATAACCCAGGTAATAATTAACGCCTGTGTCAACCACCAACGTGCCACAGGCAGCCCATTTATTGGTAGAAAAATTATAAAATCCATTATCAGTGGTAGGGTAACTGGCAGCTCCAGCCGGTACAATTACCGTGGAAGTATCAGTGGGTATCCCATTGGACCAGTTAAGGGACTGGAACCAACTTCCGTTACCAGCACCGGTCCAGGTAGTTGTATGGGGAAGCGCCACTACTGCCGGGGAAGCACTAACCAGGAATTGATAGCTGTTATTGGTTGTGTTGCCATTTGTGACCAGGCCATTGCTAAATAACAAACCCAGGTAGTTTCGATTATAGGAGTATATAAAATTGCCCTGTGTTGTTCTAAAGAAGTTTTTTAGCGATATGTTGCCAGCGTTTCCCATGTAGCAGGTAGTAAAGGCACTGTCTGTTTCGCCAAGACTGTTTATGCGAAGCACATTCTGGCTGTTTTGTGTTCCCACGATTTTAAACAATTTGTGCGCCAGCCCCACTTTTAAGCCCCCTGCGCCATAGAAGGAAATATACGTATTGCCATCGTTTGCAACATGCAGACCATCTATGTTAAATGCGTATTGCCCCCATAAATACTGGCTGGTTTTTAAAACAGCTTTAAACACATTGTATCCTTTGCTGCAGTAGCCTGGCACAAAAGGGTTGGTGGCAAGACCGGTTGCGTTGGGATATACGGTGGCACCCCCCACATAAACAAATCCATCCCTGGTAACCTGTGCCGATGAATTTGTTTGAAAGTTAATATTGGGCCTGCACCAGTTGGTATTGCCATTGGCATCAAGGGAAAAATAAGTGCGGTTTACATCTCTGTTGCATGGGTAACTTACGCCGTTAATTACAATAGTGGTGCTGTTCCCATTGTCTGAAACCAGAGAAAAAAAGGTGTTTCCATCATCATCTGCGTAGCTGTTGAAATTTTGATTTTCAAAAGTTGCGGTATTACCATCATACGCAACCGGCCTAACCCACACCTGGTTCCCATCGGCCGTTAGTTTTCTTATCTTACTGTTAGTTAGATAATTAGTGGTGATGAAAATGCCATTAGCAGTTGCATCTATTGCAGTAATACGGGCATCGCTGCCGGAAGTGTTAATGGCTATAGCGGGATTCGCCGGCGGGTCAAAGGTTTTAACCCATTGTGTATTGCCATTGCTTCCATTAAGCTGGTAAACAATACCGCCTTCAAATTCGGTGTAAGCAATTGTAAATCCATTACCCATATCAAGCCCGTTGGGATAGGAATTAAACTCTCCGCAAACAAGCACATTCGCACCATCTGCAGTAAGACATAGATTAAAGGCGCTAATACGATGCGGCCTGCACCATACCATATTTCCGGCTGCATTGTATTTAGCAATAAACCTGGAATTGGAGGTATAGGTAACGTTATTAAGGGTAATGGGCAATGTGGCTGCTTCCAACAATATATATATGTTGTCAGCAGCATCTTTTATGCTCCTGGAGGCAACGGCAGATGGCGATGCATAACTAAACCAGTTGTAAGAAGCTATTTGTGAAAAGCAGCCGATGCTCATCATCAAAAAAAAAGTGAGTAGAAAAATTCGGTTCATAAGCGATTTATTTTGTTGCAAAGTACGGTATTCAAGATGCTGTACAATACCCTGCACAGGGTATAAAAAGTACCGATACCTGCCAGTTGATTTCCCTTTTTTTGGAGTAAATTGATGTTGCCCTGGCCGCTGTTCTCGCCCAATATTTGCCATCTTGTCCGGCTTCCTCACCAACTATTTACTTTCCTTGCTACCCTGGTTGGTTTGCTTACCTCCTCCCTGGTTTGTAGCATAAGAACTATTCGCCACAATTAATTCCTATATAACATGGTATTGCATTTACCTCGTACAAATAAGACTGTCTTGCTGCTTTTAAGGTGTTCAAAAAAAATCATTAAGAGTATATTTAAGCGAGTTTTATTGGGTGGCTCTTTTCCATTTAGTTTGTTTGGCCAAACCGGGTGAATATGATTTGGCAGAATCAAAAATGAATAAACGCAGTAAGGCCTTCTTCAAAAAGCTTTTTCATACAGGCAATAATAATTTACCTGTTGAGCCTTTTTCCGGCAAGCGCATCCATTTGTAAATAGTTGCCGTTCAAGAATAAATTTCACCCACACTGGTGTGCGATTTTCTTTGTTGTAAAAATTTCATCCAACAACTTACCACCCTACTCTAGAAATAGGAATGCCTTCATGTCTTATTGATGCGCAGGGTAAAATGCTGGTTGGTTTGCCATCAACCACTGCGGAAAAAAGCTTTAGCTCATCAAATTAAAAAATAAATATTCTTAGTATACCCATGCTACTGTTTAGGTATCTCACCCGTTTTTAATGAAAGACTTCTACGAAGCCGCAGGCCGATTAAAATTGTGTATTAAATACAACTGAATTATCAATATTTTTTAAAATATTTAAACCTTTTAATAAAATAAACTGTTTATACTTGGCGTGCAATTATTAAACAAAATAGAATTACTTATTTCAACCTATCCCGCGCATGATTCCTATGTCACCTAAATCACATATATATGCAATCAACACTACTGGAGATTCTTCCAATTGCAAACACCAATTACGCGGCCTTCACATTTTTTGTGGGCACCATGGCCATGATGGCCGCTTCTGTATTCTTTTTCTTTGAATTGAACAATGTGCCGCAAAAGTGGCGAACCTCTGTGCTGGTTTCCGGTCTTATCACTTTTATTGCTGCCGTACATTATTACTACATGAGGGGTTACAACCTGGATACAGGCGAATCTCCTGTATTCTTCCGCTATGTTGACTGGATTTTAACAGTACCACTAATGTGTGTAGAATTTTATTTGATTACCAGAAAGGCTGGTGCAAAGGCGGGATTACTATGGCAACTCATTTTTGCCTCGGTGGTAATGCTGGTAACCGGCTACATTGGCGAAGCCATTTACGGCAATGAAACACAAAGCTGGATCTGGGGATTGATCAGCGGATTGGCTTATTTCTACATTGTGTACCTCGTTTGGTTTGGTGAGGTGGCTAAACTTGCAGTTAACGCAGGTCCCGCCGTTGCCAAAGCAGTGAAAACACTGGGATGGTTTGTACTAGTAGGATGGGCCATTTATCCAATTGGATACATAGCAGGTACTGCCGGTGGCCTGTTTGGCTTCCGGGTTTTTGAAGGGCTTTCTATGGACATTGTTTACAACATTGGTGATGCCATCAATAAAATTGGATTTGGCTTAGTGATTTATGCACTGGCACAATCTGATAAAACAGCATCTCCAGTTCATGCTTAACCGTTAGTAAGAAGTGCAGTATAAATTATATTGCACTTCTTATTTTTTTTAAATTCATCTTTTAAAAAAAATGTATGCTAAGAATTGTATTGTTATTATCCGGTTGTGTGTTGTTGTTATTCCAACAATATATTTTACCCTTTACCAACAGCGCACAATTCATTATTTTTTTAACAGGAATACTTTTATTGGGGGTACCGCATGGGGCAGCGGATTTACTGGTAGCCACACAAAATGCCAACAGCAGTAAAAAATCATTCTCAAAATTTCGATTTCTGGCAGTTTATATTTCAAGGCTTTTTGCCTTTGCTGCCATCTTGTGGTTTTTCCCTTTGGCAGGTAATCTTTTGTTCATTCTTTTTGCCGCTTACCATTTTGGAGAAACAGATTTATACCAGTTTAACACCGACACCATTTCAGGAAAAGCATTTGTTATCTTTTACGGATTGCTCATTCTTTCTGTTATACTGTTGCATCATTTTGAAGAAGTAAAGCCGCTGTTTCAACTATTCAACGCAGGTAGGGAAAATGCCGTTTTTATTAACTGGCTTGATGCAAACCGCTATCTTGTAATCTCCGTTTCAGGCGTATTATTTTTCACAGCAACATTTGTTTATTTTCTACGTAACAACAATACCGGCACTAATGATAAAGGCGAGTTCTTAATACGCTTTGCAGTTATTTTGTTAATCCTGTTCAACTTGCCCATGCTACTTGGCTTCACCTTCTACTTTGTGGTATGGCATGCTGTTTTATCGCTCAACAATATTATTACTTACTTAAGAAAGAATAATGCTAATTCTCAACATAGCATCAGAAAGGATATTATTGTGTATAGCATTGTGGCAATTGGAGGAATCGCCTTATTTGGTGTAACAGGTTTCATGTTTATAAGTAGCAATGCAATTGTTGGTTACCTTTTTTTAGGTCTTGCTGTACTTACTGCACCACACATGCAAATTATGCACGACATGTACAATAGCCTGCGAAAAATAAAACGGGTAGAAAACTAAACATCAACAAGGGAAAGCTTGTAAACAATGGGGGCGGGATGTTGGCCGTTACTCCTTTTTGCGAAAGAAGTACCGCTATGCTAATAAATCCAAAGCCGTTTTACAGCAGCTTCATTTCCAACGAATGTATTCTATCGGCGCTGGCAGGTAACAAGGGGATTAGGATAAAGGGGGCGGGTTGTCCATCAAATCATCCGTAAAATGTACCCTTTGTTTTTCCCTGGAAAATTTACCTGCATTGTAATCTGCCGAGTTTCCCTTTGGGATGGATAATGAACGCCAATTACTATTACACGCCATTTTACAAATAAACACCAGCTGCCCAATATGATAAGGGTAATGGGCCAGTTGCCGGTTAATTGCCGCTACTACCGTATGCCCCTGGTGCCTGATGTAAATTATTTTTAGCAGGTCGTCTTCCTGTAAATTTTCCATCGCTTCCAATAAACAGGACCATCCCTTTTGCCAAAAAGCCAGCAGGTCTTCCCTTGTGGTAATCACCGGCAAAAATTCTGCCTCCCTGTTTCGCCATTCCTTTTCACCATCCGAAGTTAAAAAGTTGGTAAAGCGGGAAAGCATGTTGCCGCAAAGATGTTGCACAATAATGGCGATACTGTTACTTTCCCCGTTGTATTGCCAAAACAATTGCTCATCCGGCACCTGTGCAATGGCCTTTGCACCCAATTGTCGATAATAGGCAAACTGCTTGACAACGCTGGTTAAATAATCGTTTTTCATGTTGATATACTTTTATAAATTGTTTGTTATAATGCCGCTTCTGGCGCAAGCATCCGCTTGTGCCATATACCATCCTTTGGCGCAAGCGTCCGCATGTGCCATATACCATTCTTTGGCGAAAGCGTACGCTTGTACCCTATTCCCGCCTTTGGGGCAAGCGTCCGCTTGTGCCTTACTCCCTTGCCGATCAACACGCTGCCAGCTTTAGAATACCATTATTCATTACAATAGCCCTTAGCACTGCAATATATCCATTGTTCTGCTTCATATACAAAACCACTTACCACAGGATTTTGATGTATATACCATACAATTTCTGCATACATTTTTTCATTTATTATTTCTATAGGCTGATCATGCTGTTGCCAAAACTGCCAGTTGCTGTTCTTCTTACCTGCTGTCTCCATCATCCACACTATCTATTCCCGCCTGCTTTCCTGAGGATGCTCTTTTAGTAAGGTTTTCATCCTGGTGGATGTATAACTCTTCCTATCTCTTACAATGTCTTCTAAATTTTTATAGTGGCTGCCGATCAACATGTATACATGACCTGGCATAATACACCCCGCATATATTTCCAATCCTTTTTTTTCATGGCAGTATTGCCAGCATTTTATGATCTCCTCTTTGTATTCGTTACGGGTAAATACGTCTATCCAATGCACCGTAGCAAAACTTATGAAGTACCTCTTTTGGCTATGCCATTATAGTTGCGACGCATGTTTATTGTTTACAAAAAAACGATAAAAACGCTTGTAGCTATTCAATTGAAAGCCTTTGTCCCTCCATTTAATTACTTCCTTTTGTTATTCGGCACAAGCGGACGCTTGCGCCAAAGACAATATAAAACAGCGGCCGGATGGATGGAGGGGCAGTACATTTTATTTTAGCCGATCGCGAATGTCGAGGCGAAACCGGCGGGCAACATCCTTCGCCACATCATAGCCGGCATCAGCATGGCGTATAACACCGATGCCGGGATCATTGCGTAACACCCGGCTAAGCCGGCGCGCCGCTTCGGCTGTACCATCCGCCACAATCACCATCCCGGCATGGATACTATAGCCCATCCCTACCCCGCCACCCTGGTGCAGGCTCACCCAACTGGCACCCCCTGCCGTGTTCACCAGGGCATTCAATACCGGCCAGTCGGCCACGGCATCGCTGCCATCCATCATGGCCTCGGTTTCGCGGTTCGGACTCGCCACTGAACCCGTATCCAGGTGATCGCGGCCGATCACAATGGGCGCCTTTACCTTACCGGTGCGTACCAGTTCGTTGAAGGCCAGCCCGGCCTTTTCCCGCTCCCCCTGCCCTATCCAGCAAATACGGGCCGGCAATCCCTGGAAGGCAATCTTTTCTCCTGCCAGGTCGAACCAGCGTAACAATGATTGATTTTCGGGGAACAATGCACGCATCAACTGGTCGGTTACACGAATGTCTTCCGGGTCGCCACTTAGCGCTACCCAGCGAAAGGGCCCCTTCCCCGCGCAAAATAACGGCCGGATATAAGCTGGTACAAAACCAGGAAAAGTGCCGGCACTAATTTTTGGGAACTGCGAATTGGTGGCTGCTTCCTTTTCCTGCTGTTGCTCATACTCCAATGCCCTTGCCCTGATATTATTACCATAATCAAAAGTGATGGCGCCCTGCTTTTTTAACTCCACCATCAGTTGCACATGCAGGTGCATGCTTTGATAACTTAAGGCAATGTATTGCCGGGGCAAGTCTTGTCGGAGTTGGTCTGCCGCCTCTTTGCCAAGCGTATGCGGCACATACCCCACCAATGGATCATGGGCGCTTGTTTGATCCGTTAAGGTATCGGGCACAATGCCCCTTTTGATCAGCCGCTGCAAAAGATGCACGGCATTACAGCAAACACCAATACTTTTTGCTTCGCCCGCTTGTTGGTAAGCAACCGCCTGGTTGATGGCAGCATCAATATCAATGAATTTTTCATCGAGGTATTTTGTTGCTACCCGCTTATCAATCCGCCATTCTTCTACCTCCGCCACCAGGGCTACTCCGCCGTTCATGGTAATGGCAAGTGGCTGTGCACCTCCCATACCACCCAAACCAGCCGTAACATTCAGGGTGCCCTTCAAACTCCCCTTAAAATGCTGGTTGCCAATGGCAGCATAGGTTTCATAAGTACCTTGTACAATACCCTGGCTACCGATGTAAATCCAGCTCCCCGCGGTCATCTGCCCAAACATCATCAGGCCCTTTTTTTCCAGCTCATC
>JBBQOJ010000051.1:0-9714 GCA_038330815.1 Chitinophagales bacterium
AGGGTTCGACCGGGTAAACAATATAGAACAGGTGGTGATCGATAATCCTCCGGCAGGAAATTATACCCTGCAGATCAACGGCTTTTCAGTGCCGTTTGGACCCCAACAATATGCCATCAGTTACGATATCCACCAGCCTTCGGTAACAGTGGAATATCCTACCGGCGATGAAAAATGGGTGCCAGGCGAAACAGAAAACATACGGTGGTCAGCTTACGGAGTTGAATCCAACACGTTTACGGTTGCTTTTTCAACAGACAATGGGACCAACTGGACGGAGCTTAGCAATAATGTCCCCGCTACCAGCCGCAAATTTACCTGGGTGGTTCCACCCGGACTGGTTTCCAACCAGGCCCTGGTAAGGGTTAGCAGGAATGGTAGTGCACTGGCAGATGAAAGCGATGGAAATTTTACCATTTTAGGTAGCCCTGTGGCAACAGCCACCAATATTTGCGAGGGAGCGGTTCAGATAAATTGGAATGCTATCACCGGTGCCACCGGCTACGATATTTTGCAACTTTCGGGGGATAGTATGAAAGTGATCGGCAGCAGCGCCACCACTTCTTTCCTCCTAAAGGGCCTTGACAAAAACAGGCAGGTTTGGTTGGCAGTTGCGGCAAAAAATGGTGCAGGCAGCGGTAGGCGCTCCATTGCAGTAAGTGCCATTCCGGCAGGCGGCGCCTGTACCCTTGCTGATTTTAATTACGATGTGAAAGTAGATACGCTGCTTGAACCCACCTCTGCAAGACAGGGTTTTTCCAATGAAGGCGATGCCTCAAAACCGGTTAAAATACGCCTCCGCAACCTGGGTTCGGTGCCTGTTATTACCCCTTTTACTGTTTCTTACCGATATAATAATGTAACCATTACGGAAGCCGTAAACCAGGTGATTGCTGCGGGCGGCACCTTGGTTTATACCTTTACCGGTACCTACCCGCTTGTACCAGCAGGCTACCGTTATGATTTTGCCGCCTGGATTACGCTTGCCGAAGATGGCAACCATTTGAATGACACCGCTTATAAAACCGTACAGTTTATCAATAACAGTGCGATTACCTCCCTGCCGTTGGCAGAAGATTTTGAATCGATGCCCTTACTAACCCTCAACACCGCAGCAATGGCCATCGGTGATAATAACCGGCTTGATTTTTCAGGTAGTACCGGCAGGGCAAGGCTGCGCAGTTTTGTAAACACCGGTGTGGCGTATGCCGGAAACAGGGCCATTACGCTCGATCAATCACCTTACAACGACATTGCCAATACGGATACACTCACGGTGAGTTATAACCTGGCCAATTATGTTTCCAAACAACTGCGCTTCAGTTTTTATTACAAAAATCATGGACAGCCTCCCGGGCCCGGCAATAAAGTATGGTTGAGGGGTAGTGAAATCAGTGCCTGGATAGAAGCCTACGACCTGTTTGCCAACCAGGCTACGCTGGGCAACTGGAAACAGGCGGTGATTAATATCAATGAAGTGATGGGCAATACATTTCCGGCGCAAAACGTATCGGCTACCTTCCAGTTAAAAATAGGGCAGGAGGGAAACACTTCCGCCAATACTGCTGTTGCTGTAAATGATATCGATGATGGTTACACGATAGATAACCTATATTTAAACGAAGTATTTAACGATGTCGGGTTGGTTAAATTAGTAGCACCTGGCATTAATGGTTGTTCCCTTGGTACAGGGCAACCGGTGAGCATAGAGCTAAAAAATTATAACAATACTACACTGAATAATATTGCTGTTAGTTACCAGGTGAATGGCGGGGCGGAAGTGGTGGAGAACATCGCTGCCATCAATGCCAATCAAACCCTTACTTATGTGTTTAATCAAACTGCCAACCTTGCTGCCTTTATTGATTATAATATCCGGGTATGGATCAATTATCCTGGTGATACCTATGCGGCCAATGACAGCATTTTAAGTTTTACCGTTCGTAACGGGCCAACCATTACTACTTTTCCTTACCTGCAGGATTTTGAAAATAGTGATGGTTATTTTTATACAGGCGGTGCCAACAGCTCCTGGCAGTGGGGTGAACCAATCAATGGAATTATTAATAAGGCGGCCAATGGCGCCAAGGCATGGGTCACCAACCTGGCCGGCCGCTACAATAATATTGAATCCTCCTATTTATATTCTCCTTGTTTTAGAGTGCAGGGGATGAGTCAGCCGGTATTGTCTTTTAGTCATATAATTGATACCGAAGAAGATTATGATTATAGTTGGGTAGAATATTCAGTGGATGGCGGTAGCTGGCAAAAACTGGGCACGGCAGGAGCCGGCACTAATTGGTACGACGAGGCTGCACTCGCCCGGTGGACTGCCTCCAACACCAGGTGGCATGTTGCCAGCATCGACCTGCCACTACCGGCAACGCTGATACGCTTTCGGTTTGTATTAAGCAGTGATGTTGGCCTAACAAAGGAGGGCATCGGCATCGATGATATTCATATTTTCGACAAAGCCGCCATTTATACAGGAGCACCCATTACCGCGCTCACCCAGCCGGTGAATGGAAATGACTGGGTGCACTTTAATAACGGGGGCAACAGGGTGGTGTCGGTGCATTCCAATGGAGTCAACCTTGGTGCCACTATCGCACAGGTATACCCCTTTACCGGGGTAGTGCGTTTTAGCAACAACCAGTATTATGCCAATCGTAATATCGTACTGCGTTCAGCAGTACCACCGGTTGGAAAAGTGGGCGTACGGTTGTATTTCACGGCTGCGGAAGCCCAGGCGTTACTGGCAGCTGCCGGCTGTATCTCTTGCAATAAACCCTTTGATCCTTACGAGCTGGGTATCACTGCCTACAGCGGTATAGCTAGTGATGAAAATGGTATGTTGGCCGATGACAGCAGTGGCTACTTTACCTATATACCAGGCAGCGTGGTGCAGGTGGTTCCCTACGATAATGGCTACTACGCCGAATTCAGCGTGGACCAGTTGGGCGAATACTGGTTGAGTGCAGGTAATATTCAACCGGCCTCCAATGGCGGGTGCCCCGGTGAAAACCTGCTGTTCACTGTGGCAGACGGTGCAGCTACGTATCAATGGCAGGAAAACAGCGGTTCTGGATTTATCAATATTTCCGACGGCGTGAGGTACGACGGTACCATTGCGCCCGCCTTGCAACTGCTGAACCCGCCCGGTTCATTTTCGGGTTACCGTTACCGTTGTGTTATTAATGGTACCCCGGGCAGCGAATTTGCAGTGAGGTTCCGGAACGTATGGAAGGGCAGTGCCAGTAATAATTGGTTTGATGTTGCCAACTGGAGCTGCGGTGTGTTGCCTGACCAATATACGGCAGTGGTAATCCCCGGGGGGCTCGCTTACTATCCGCTGGTAAATGCCAGTACGTCCATTAAAAGTATTGTTGTTCAACCCGGGGCGCTTGTTACTATTGCCGCCACCGCGGTGTTGCAACTGGTTGGCCGGTGATGGAATGGCGGGAGGAAAGATTTTAATTCTTGCCACACCTAACAGCAGTCAACGTACATGGAAATAATTGTCAGGTATCATACGGTCAACATTCCCTATACTTGCAAACACCTTGCCTTGCGAACCGATTGTTGATGGTGGCAGGGGGAGTTACTTTATTCATCTTTTGAACATTTAAAATAATAGCATGGCATTGCTTCCCTGGCAGAAAGGTATAGTAATCCGCATCGAAGCGGAAACAGCGGATACCCGCAGATTTTGGATCAGGTTTCCGGAAGTGGCAACGTTTGATTTTTTGCCCGGCCAGTTTATTACCCTCGATCTTCCCATACACGAAAAACCCAATAAGCGCTGGCGCAGTTATTCCATCGCCTCCTGGCCGGATGGCAGCAATGTGGTGGAACTATTAATTGTGCTGGATGAACAGGGCGCAGGTACTTCCTACCTTTTTAACACGCTAACGGTAGGCACCGAGTTAACTGTCCGTGGACCACAGGGGGTATTCACCCTGCATAGTCCTTTAGAAGAAGACCTGTTGCTGATTTGTACCGAAACAGGCATCGCTCCTTTCCGCAGTATGCTTCAACATATACATCTCCGGCAACTGGGCCATCGCAACATTTACCTTGTATTTGGCTGCCGCACCCGCAAGGAATTGTTGTATTACGAAGAAATGAAAAAGCTGGAAGCAGCAATGCCGGGCTTCCATTACCTGCCTACCTTGTCGCGGGAACAATGGGAAGGGCCTACCGGTTATGTACACCCGCTATACGAAACTGTTTGTAGCGGCCGCCAGCCTGCCCGCTTTTATTTATGCGGATGGAAAAAGATGATTGATGAAGCAAGAACCCGGATCGTTCAACTGGGCTACGATAAGAAAATGATCCATTATGAGTTGTACGGGTAGCGAAAAGTTGCCTTTAGTTATAGTTTAATTAGGGTGGGTTATTCATGATATTAATCATTCTGTTCAATGATCATTAAGTTGTTGGGTACACCAATGGTTATTGGTAATAATTGCTACCTTGCAGGACATTTAATTCATAAAATAAATTGTTTTTTATGGGTGCAGCTTCGATGATTATTTTGATAGGTGCGGCATTAACTTTTTCTACGATCGCGATTTTGATTGCTAAAGTTGTCACCAAAGCTACCACCAATGCGCAAAAAGGACAACCCTATGAATGTGGTATTCCAACAACAGGAAAAACCTGGACCCAACTAAACGTAGGCTATTATTTGTTTGCATTGATATTCCTGATTTTTGATGTAGAGCTGGTATTTTTATTTCCCTGGGCCGTAGTAGCAAAGTCAGTTGGCTGGATGGCCCTGGTGGAAATCGTTATTTTCTTTTTCATTTTGTTTATGGGGTTTTTATATGCACACAAAAAAGGTGCACTGAAGTGGATGTAGCAGGCAAGCGCTTACCGCGGATCAGCAGGAGAAAAAGAATTGAATGACGATAGATTAGTTGCACAAACGGATATTTACCCTCACCCAAAAAAGGCACACTGTTATCATGAGTGATACTTTAAATAATTCAGCCCATTCAACGCCCGCTTCCACTGGAAGTGGTTTGGAGGGGCCTTATACAACAGCTCAATTGGGTAAGGGGGGCGAACTGGAAGGTACTTCCAAATCGTTTCCCGGCCAGGTGCATGAAACACCCGGTGGAGGAATTGTGCTAAGTAAACTGGATGATGTGATCAATTGGGCCCGTTCTAATTCCCTTTGGCCATTAACCTTTGCTACCAGTTGTTGTGGCATAGAAATGATGGCGGTGGCGTCGGCTAAATACGACTTCTCCCGGTTTGGTTTTGAAGTAGCCAGGGCCTCACCAAGACAGGCCGATGTAATTATTATTGCTGGTACCATTGTAAATAAAATGGCACCGGTATTAAAAAGATTATACGACCAGATGGGTGATCCCAAATATGTAATTGCCATGGGTGCCTGCGCCATTAGCGGCGGCCCATTCTTTTATAACACTTATTCTGTAGTAAAAGGAGCCGATCATGTAATTCCGGTGGATGTGTATGTTGCTGGTTGTCCGCCCCGGCCCGAAGCATTGCTGCATGCCTTAATCAGTTTGCAGGAAAAGATTAAGCGTGGGCTTACAAGGGAACAAATCAAAGAAGGGATATAGCCTAACAAACGAGCGTAACTTTCTGGAAAGACGTAGCATTAATAAATCAGGTGGATTTATTAAAAGGAATGGAGTAGATAAATAATTTGAAAAATAAATTGTATACATCCAATGTAAAGGTTGTTGTAAAAAATGCTGGTAACGGCCTCGAAAAAAATTGCGTTCAGAAAATTTATTGGAGGGCGTTAAAAAATGAAATAATGTTACTGTAGTTCGGCTTTGCTATTAGCTTTAAATAAGCCCTAACAAACTATTTAAAAGGTTTTATAAAGCAGATACTAATGCGATAAAAATGAATGCACCCGGTAAGGATAACCGCATGTTGAGTGTTAAACTATGGAAAATGAATCGTTAAAAACAATCATCGCGCAACTGGCTCCCACAGCCACTATGGAGGAGGGGCCGCAATGGCTTACCATTCATGTGGAGCCAACCGGTTTAAGGTCATTGGCCCATCAGCTAAGGGCGGAAGAAGGTTTGCAGTTTGATTATCTTTTTTGCCTCACCTGCATCGATTGGAAAACACACCTCACCATGGTGTATCACCTGGATAGTACCACTTTCCGACATAATATTGTTGTAAAAGTAAAGCTGGATAAAGCGTCACCTGTGGTGGATACGGTGAGTGATACCTGGCGCACAGCGGATTTTCATGAAAGGGAAGTGTATGAAATGTTTGGGGTGCACTTTACAGGCCACCCCGATTTACGGCTATTGATTTTGCCGGACGGGTGGGAAGGAAAAAACCCGATGTTGAAAGATTTTGAAGACCCCATCAATATGATCCGGTTATAATCATCCTGGTTAAGCTACCCGGCATGTGTGGAGATGTGTAGCAGTGGATCGATAGTAAAATAGTAAGACTCTCTTTAAAGGATAGACCAAATGGTTGAAGAAATTGGAAGAACAACGGAAGGCGATCTCATCATCAATGTAGGACCCCAGCATCCTGCCACCCACGGCGTGTTGCACCTGGTAATTACCCTCAATGGTGAAACCATCAAAAAAGTAGAACCACACCTGGGCTTTATTCACCGCTCCATTGAGAAAATGTGCGAAAGCCTTACCTACCGCCAGTTTATTTACGTAACCAGCAGGATGGACTACCTCTCTGCCCATATCAACAACCACGCCTGTGCGCTTTGTGTTGAAAAGGGGATGCAGATAGAAGTGCCGGCAAGGGCACAGATAATCAGGGTGTTGATGGATGAACTTACCAGGATTGCTTCACACGAATTGTGGTGGGGTGCCATGGCCATGGACCTGGGAGCATTCACCCCCTTCTTCCACGCCTTCCGCGAAAGAGAAACCATTAATGATATTATGGAGGAAACCTGCGGCGCCCGCCTTACCATGAATTACATGGTGCCCGGTGGAGTGATGCTTGATATTCATCCCGATTTTCAACGCAAGGTGAAAGAATTTATCACGTTGTATAAATCAAAAATCCACGAATACGATGAGCTGGTTACCGGTAACATCATCTTTCAAAACAGGATGAAAGGCGTCGGCTTTCTTTCTGCAGCAGATGCCATCGCCTACGGTTGTACCGGGCCAACAGCAAGGGGTAGTGGCGTTTCCAGCGATATCCGGAAACTATACCCTTACGAAGTTTACCAGCAGCTCAATTTTGAAGAGGTATTGGAAACCGGCGGCGATTCCTTCGCCCGTTATATGGTTCGTATCCGGGAAATGGAGCAATCGGTAAAAATTATTGAACAACTGATCGACCATATTCCCGAAGGGGATTTCCAGGCAAAAACAAAGGCCGTACTGAAATTGCCCAAAGGTGAATTTTACCAGCGGATAGAAACCGCCCGGGGCGAGTTTGGAGTGTACATTGTTAGTGAGGGAGGCACCACCCCCTACCGTATCAAATTCCGTTCGCCGGGGTTTTCAAATCTTTCTGCTCTCGACCACATGGCCAGGGGTAGTAAGCTGGGCGACCTCGTAGCCATGATGGGCACACTGGATTTGGTGATCCCGGATATAGACCGGTAGCCGGGTAACGGGAACGTGTAAATGAAGTTTGTTGTCCGGGCAGCCGATCATCACCAGGCATCGTTGCGTCGCACACTTGTACCGGTTGCCTATGGCGGCAGTATTGAACGCAGTTACAAATACCACCTTGCTTCGCAATGAAGCAAACAGGATAGTTATAAAATAGTTTTCCTTAAAGCAAATACATGTGGAGCTTATCTGATTTATCGAAATTTATAGACAGTTGGTTAAGGGGCACCTTTAACCCCACCTGGACCCTGGTGATAGAAATGGTGATTGCCGGCGTTGCTGTAATTGGTTTGTTTGCCATGCTGGGATTGGTACTGGTATTAATGGAGAGAAGGGTAGCTGCCTGGATACAGATCCGGTTGGGGCCCAACCGTGTAGGCCCCAAGGGCCTGCTTCAATCATTGGCAGATACCTTGAAATTATTGGTGAAGGAGGGTATGACACCCGATGGGGCAGATAAATTTTTATTTAACCTTGCTCCCTTTATCGCCATGATGGTGGCCATGTTGTTGATGGCGCCCATCGCTTTTGCAAAGGATTTTCAATTGTGGGATCTTAATATCGGCGTACTCTATATTTCTGCCGTTTCTTCCATGATGGTGATCAGCATTTTAATGGCAGGCTGGGCAAGTAACAATAAATACTCTCTAATGGGCGCTATGCGCAGTGGGGCGCAAATTGTAAGTTACGAACTGTCTGCGGGTCTTTCGATCCTGGCGGTGGTAGTGTTATCCGGCAGCTTAAACCTCAACGAAATTATTTTATCGCAGGCTGATGGCTGGTGGATTTTTAAAGGCCATATTCCTGTTGTGATTGCCTTTGTTATTTTTATAATTGCCGTAACTGCCGAAACCAACCGGGCGCCGTTCGACCTGGCCGAAGCGGAATCAGAATTAACAGCCGGATTTCACACAGAATATTCGGGGATGAAATTCGCCCTGTTTTTTTTAGCGGAATATATCAATGTGTTTATTGTTTGCGCCATCGGTGCCACGCTTTTTTTGGGCGGCTGGATGCCGTTTCATATCGGTCAGTGGGAAGCTTTTAACCATGTGATGGATTACATCCCTTCCAGTATCTGGTTTTTTGGTAAAACATTTTTCCTGATATTTTTAATCATGTGGTTCCGGTGGACGTTCCCACGGCTTCGCATCGACCAGTTGCTTAACCTGGAATGGAAATATTTATTACCCATCAGTATGTTCAACATATTGCTGGTAACATTGATCGCAATTTTAGGCTGGCATTTATAAATAACGGGCACAACGGGAAGTGATTCACCCGTTCTGGCGTGGGTCGCCGTCATTCACCCGGCAAATTAAAAAGGAGATAACGCATGTTTATAGTCAACTATATTAAAGATGTTTGGAGTGGTGTAAAATCGCTGTTGGTTGGACTACGCCGTACAGGATATTATTTTACGCATCACAAGGAAATCATTACACAGGAGTATCCCGACAACAGGGACACCCTGGTGTTGCCGGAACGTTTTAAGGGTGAGGTAGTAATGCCGCATGATGAAAATAACGAGCATGCCTGTACCGGCTGCACTGCCTGTGAACTGGCTTGCCCGAATGCCACCATAAAAATTGTTACCAAATTTGATATCAGCCCGGAAGGCAAGAAGAAAAAGGCCATTGATAAATTTGTGTACCACCTGGAGTTGTGTACCATGTGCAACCTGTGTATAGTTGCCTGCCCTACGGATGCCATAAAGATGGCACAAACATTTGAACACAGCGTGTTTAACCGGAGCGAGCTGACTAAAATTTTAAATAAGCCGGAATCCAAGATCAGGGAAGGAGTGGAGTAAGGGTGATAACGGGTACGGTTGATCGCTTTTTTAAACCAGGCTGGATGGCCATGATGGCCGCCACCTGCATTACCGTACAAGGGAGTGACACAACGATGCTGATGGTACTACGAATGCCGGTACAAAAAATAATTAATAAAATGGGGTAGGTGAACAACCTGCCACCAAAGCATAAAAATAAGTTTGAATCAATAACCCTTCAATGAGCGGAGCAACAATTATATTTTACCTGCTGGCAGCACTTACCCTGGGCAGTGGTATATTGGCAGTTACCACGCGGCAGATTTTCAGGGC
>JBBQOJ010000052.1:0-9618 GCA_038330815.1 Chitinophagales bacterium
AATCGGGCGGTGGATGTTCGACAATAAGGTAAGGTTCCGGCGAGAATGGTGGGTAGTGCGATAAGCACCAGCTGCCGGGCATTTATACTAACACCGTTGTAGTATGCATTGCTGGTATTTCAACATTCCCGAACCCTTTGGAAAGTAATCTTATCCTGAAAGCCTGCTGAACATCGTACTCCCCATGCACCAGGAAGAGGCGGCTGACCTTCTTACTATCCTGGCAGGCAAGAAACCGAAAAAGGTCTTCGTAATCGCCATGCGCACTCATACTACGGATAGACGCTATTTCCGCATGTACCTCATGCAGGGAGCCATAGATGTTTACCTCCTTTCGGCCGGCCAGTAATTTACCTCCTACAGAGCGTGGTTCGCAATACCCCGTAAACAAAATCGTGTTCCGGCTATTTTCTACATTATTGCTGATGTGATGCTTTACCCTTCCGCCATCGCCCATACCACTCGCAGATATCACTACAAACGGCCCGTTACGGAAATTAAGTAATTTTGATTCGTCCACCGTTTTAATAAACTTCAATCCTTTAAAGGAAAAAGGATCATCATCTGAAGCCAATACTTTTTGAATAGTGGGATTAAAATATTGCGGATAGCTTTTTATAATAGCGGTGGCCTTTAAACTGAGCGGGCTATCAACAAAATATTCAACGGGCGGCAGCCGCCGTTCCAGTTCCAGCTGGTTAAGCGCATATAAAATTTCCTGCGTTCTTCCAACACTAAAAGCGGGCATAATAAGTTTGCCTTTTTTTTGTAAACAGGCTTTCTCAATCCATTTCAACAATTGGTCGGGCGTGGTGGTTTGTACATCGTGCAGGCTATTGCCATAGGTTGATTCCAACAAGATAAAATCAGCCTGCGAAAATTCCTCAGGCGCTTTCAGTATAGCATCTGTATAGCGTCCTACATCGCCACTAAACGTGAGCCGTTTTACCACCCCATTTTCGGTTACTTTTAAATGTACTGCAGCGCTGCCAATGATGTGGCCCGTGTCGGTGTACATCAATTCGACATGTTCGTCGATGGTATGCCAATGCCCATATTCGATTGGCTCAAACCGGTCGAAGGAAGCCTGTGCATCGGCAGTATCGTACAATGGTTTAAGGTAGGGTAACCCATCCTGCGCCCTTCGCTTATTCTCATACTTGATTTCATTTTCCTGGATATACGCACTGTCTTCCAACAATACCTGGGTGAGGTCCCTGGTAGCAGGTGTACAAAATATTTTTCCACGGAAACCGTCCTTCACCAGTTTGGGTATTAACCCGCTATGATCGATATGGGCGTGCGATAAAACCAGGTGAGTAATTGCTGCTGGCTCAAAGCCCCAGTGATTGTTCATCTTGTCGGTATCCTTGCCCATGCCCTGGAACATGCCACAATCCAGCAAGTATTTATTCCCGTTGCTTAAAGATAGTACGTGCTTGGAGCCCGTAACGGTGCGGGCTGCGCCATGGAAAGCAATTGTCATCGTTGTATTTTTTAGTCACTGAAGTTAGGCAAAAGCTACCTGCCATTGTGATATTAAATTCACCACACTTGCCTCCTTTATGTTCAAATTTTTCGCTTACACCATACCCGGCAAAAGGGCAATATACTACATTCCAGCATAGCCGGGCATCTCAAAAATTTAAAATAGGAAGGATGGAAAACCAATAGGGCATTTAAATATTTTGATTAGCCAATCATTACACCCTCGCCTTAAATGACCAGGTGATGTGAAAGGTAGCTACCGGTTCGCCCTGTGCGTTGCAGCCGGCAGAAGTGGCGCGTACTACCCTACCCTCACCAGATTGCACTGCTTCACGGATGGCAGCTGCTATCACTGCGCCTTCATCACAAGTAAATAAAGTAATACCGGTCGCCTTTTTAAAATAACTGGCTTCAAGGCCCACCACCAGCATCGACACCGGTGGATCGGATTGATGGGTATGCATCATGGCGAGCAAACCTGTGCTCATTTCGGCAGCCATTGCCAGGCAAGCGAAATAAGTGGATTTAAAAGGGTTTTGAGAAAACCATTTATACGGCACTGTTACCGTAGCACTGCTTTCATCAATGCTGCTCACATGCACCCCTGAAAAAAATGCAGCAGGTAATTTTGCCAGTAAAAACAGCCTGAATTTAAGCGGATGCCGGATGAGGCGAAGGAATTTCTCCTGCTTGTTTTGCATACATGCAATTTTTCTTATTCTCTTCAATAAACTATTGACCAGGGTAGCTGGCAGGATCTACAGCAGCAGGTGACCAGTTTTTTAAAAAAGCCACTACCTTTTTTCGGTCGTAACTTTTTTGCCCGTCTTCGAGGTAGTCGCTCGCCTGGGTATGTATGCGTTCGCCGGCTCCGTTTAAAATGATGAATACCGGGAAACCAAAACGCTGTGGGAAACCGTAGCGGGCAAACAGCGAATCGTTCCTGTTCTCTTTACTCCAGTTAAGATGGTACCAAATAAAATTCCCGCGGATAAGGGAATCAATTTCCGGATCCGCCTTGCTAAACCGGGCAAACTCGATGCACCAGCCACACCAGTTACCGCCCGCCTGTATCAATACAAATTTTTGTTGCGCAGCGGCATTTTGTACAGCAAGCTGAATGTCTGCATCGGCAGGCCTATTGGGATCATACAACTTACCCTTGGTTGATTGCGCCCTGAGGCAGGTTGCAGCCAACAACATTATCATTGAAAGGATAGTAGAACAAAATATTTTTGTGAAGGCTGCCATTGTTGATAAGATTAGTTATTGCTAACAATATACATGATTTATTTTATTGAATAGGAAAGGGGCGCTGTGAAGGTAATAATTGACAGCTACTTTCAGCCATTGGATAACTGCCGGGCCTGCCGGGCAACAAAATCAAAGCATTCACTTTACAGGTGGACATACTATCACCATTGGCCATCACCGAACCCATCGCAAATAACCCGGATAGCTAAAGGGTAGGTAGCTATCGTTGCACTTCCTTTTCCAAAATTTCAAATTGCCGGGAGATACGGGCGCCATTTTCGTCTACCAATGTAAGTATATGTTTACCGGCAGCAGGTGCCAGTGCCAGTTGATGAAAATGCTCCGTGGTACCTGCAAAATGATCATCCAGGCTCCAGAATATTTTTCCCCCGGCTTTCCTGTGGGCAGCAGTAAACACGGTATGGCCTTTTTCACCGGTTAGCTGCAGGGGTACATAAATTTTAGCACCTTCTTGCGGGTAAATTAATTCAATCGATCTGCCGGTTGATTCACTAAGGCATCCTGCCTTAAAAGGAGGCAATAATTTATAATCCGCATTGCGCTGTTGATAATAATATTCCATAGCCGGTGTTAATACAAACCAACTTTTATGTTGCATGGCAAAAACGCTTTCACATGCTGCTGTAACCTGGTAGGCGCCACTTGCATCGAGGTTTACTATTTTGTGATAGGCGCATAAAGGCGACCGGTCTCCCCGCGGCGGATTGAAGAGGGTATCCACTTCTGCACAATCAATATTGGCCCGGTAGCCACTTTGCCTGCATACCGGCACGTAGCTGTAATTGTAGACTGGCTGCTTAAAAAAAGGTACCCGGGGCAGTAGCCGGAAGATGTCGAACAAAATAGGTGCCGCCGTATGTACGCCAATCAATCCTGGCCTGCCTTCCCCATCCGCATTTCCAACCCATACGGCAACCACGTGTTGTGGTGTTACACCAATGGCCCAGCCATCCCTGAAACCAAAGCTGGTGCCAGTTTTCCACGCAATGGTTTGGGAAGAAGAGAATTGCTGCCACAGGCCTTCCTCGCCGGGACGCATCACTTCCTGCATTGCTTTAAATGCAAACCAGCAGGAAGTTGGATCTAGCGGGCTACCGGTAGCTGCCGACTGGATATTCACTAACGTTGATGGGTAAGTGATTTCACCGGAAGCATCATAACGACCAGAGAAAAAATCCGCATTATCCTCTTTCCCCTGCTTGCCGGACTGGCGGTTTACGCTGCGCGCCATGGCCGCATACAGGTTGGTAAGCTCCCACATCGTAACCTCGCAACCACCCAGTATTAAACTTAGTCCATAATGATCTGCATTCCGGTTGAGGGTGGTTATGCCACCTTGCTTTAGGGTTTCGTAAAACCGCTGGTACTTGTATTGTTGTAACAATTTTACAGCCGGAATATTAAGGCTCCTTGATAAAGCCTTACCAGCAGGCACCGCCCCATCATAACCCCGGTCGAAATTTTCCGGCGCATAGTTCCCAATCTGCGTGGGTATATCAGGCAAGATGGCATTGGGCAGTAGCAGGCCGTCGCTTAATGCAGCGGCATATAAGATAGGTTTTAAAGCGCTACCGGGGCTACGCGGCGCCGATACCACATCTACCTCGCTTTCCATTTCGGGATTGCCGGGATCAGTGATGTTACCAACATACGCCAACACATTGCCGGAGGCCACTTCCAATACCAGGGCACAGGCATTGTTGATACCATTGCCTTTCAATACAGCATGATGTTGTTGGATAATGGCCGCTACCCTTTTTTGTAATTGCCCATCGAGGGTGGTGGTTATTTGTGTTGTTGCATTGGCAGCGCGGCTGCTTTTTTTAAACCGTTGAAGTAGGTGTGGTGCCTGGCGGGGTAGCGGTAACGGCGCCCCTGGCAATGCTTCCAGTTTGGCCAGGGAACAGGTACCACTATCAATTTTTCCAGCCGCATATAACTGGTTTAATAAACGATCTCTTTTTCTCAATAATGTTTCCCTGTTTTTGCCAGGATGAACCAGGGAGGGTGCATTGGGCAGAACGGCCAGCGCAGCTGTTTCGCCCCAACTGAGCTTTTCGGCACCCCTGCCGAAATACCGCCAGGCAGCGGCTTCCAGGCCCACTACATTACCACCAAACGGCGCATTGGCTGCATACATGGCCATCACGCCTTTTTTTGAATAGGTGAATCGCATGCGCAGTGCCAACCAGCCCTCTGTTATTTTATTCCATACAGAACGACGCTGGTGTTGCCGCGACAGCCGGATCACCTGCATGTCGATGGTGCTACCCCCCTGCACCACCCTACCGCTACGAACGTTTTTTACAAGGGCCCTGCCGATGGCGGCAAGGTCTACCCCCGGGTGATAGTAAAAGCGTTTATCCTCAAACGTTGTAATACAGGTAATAAATTTGGACGGCACTTTACTGGTGTAAGGAAAGCGCCACTGTCCGTCTGCTGCAATGGTGGCATCCAGGAGGTTACCATCCCGGTCGAGCAATACGAAACTGGTAGGGGCATTGAATAACCTGGCAGGCAGCGACCGCCAGCCAAGAAATATTACAAAGCCCAACAGCATCCATTTACCCCAATAAAGCCATCGCCTTTTACTATGCTTGCCTGCGGGTATTACTGCCGGATGAATATTTTGTCGGAGTTTCAAATCATATTATTTTCTTCAGTGTTAAAAATCCCACAGAAAGCAGTACCTAACACGCCTTCAGCAGCTAACGCATATCATCATCAGTTTCCCGGAGCTACCACTTCAATCCACTTTCCGTTGACACCTGCGGTGATGCTGTTATCATACATCGCAGCAGCAACAGTTCCCGGCAAAAAGTAACGCCCAAGGTAAGCGGCGTTTAACTGCATGTAATAAGTAACACTTTCATTCTCACGGATATTAAAATAGGTGTACACCCTGTCGTCCCGAACATCCTGGTAAGTAGCATACGACGACTTAAAGGCGCCTTCCCCACCAATCATCCTGGCATTAAGCAACTCCCAACCACCCGGAAAAATCTGGGTTAATGCCATTTGGGCATAATACCCCCGCTTACCGGGATTTTTTATCGTTACCCTTGCTATAAAATCTGTTCCCTGGGACAGTTTACTAATATCAATCTCCTTCCCGTTCCGCGTAATATAATTTACGGCCATGTTCAACACCGCCGGATTATTATTTACTTTGATACTATCACCACTGAGGGGTTGCCCTTCGGTAATTAATCTCACATATAAAATATTACTTCCCTTGTTGGTAAGCACTATACTACTGTTGCCATTGTTAAAAGGTATTGGCACCTGCCGGATATAGGCCGCTGAGTTAATCTCCGTTGCCTTCCCGTCAATATTGGCGGAGGCAATAATTTTTTCCCCGGAGGGATTTTTACCCCCGTATTTTGCAATGGCAATAAGTGCGTAGGCAGTGGTTTGGGTGCTGTACCATGCATCCTGCGACAACCTGGCGGCAATGGAAGGCAATAAACCGGCAGCCGCCTTTCGTCTACCCATTATCGTAAGTGTCTCCAATACCATGGCCTGGTCGCGCATGGCGGAGCCAAATGTAACACCCGGCATTGGCCGGCTTTCGAAGGTAACTGGTAACCTGCTCACCAGGTCAAGGGCCGCATTGTCCTGTCCTGTAAGCTGGTAAGCAGCAGCGAGGCGCCATTTGGCCTCCGGCGATAGATAAGCAAATTCACGTAACCGGTTCATGGCGCCCATTTCGGGTGCCTTGGCAAATGCCAGGGTAAATAAGCGATAAGCCTGCGCCAGGTCGCCACCATAAAAATTGGTAGTGGTGGGTACCCAGGCATTGGCTTTACCCCGCTGAAAATTTTTCCATTGCTGCAACAGGTAATCGCTTACCTGGTAACCGTTGGCCTGTGCTTCTACCAAAAAATGGCCGGCATAGCTGGTGCCCCAGTCATCGCTTTGCGGCTCTCCCGGCCAATAACTAAACCCGCCATCCGGCAACTGGAAATGCTGCATTTTTGCAATACCAGCTTTTATATTTCTTTCAATACCGGCCTTTTGAAAATCATTCAAATCTGCCAGTTGTTTCAACACCAATTGCGGGAAAACCGCCGAGGTGGTTTGCTCAATACATCCATGTGGGTATTGAACCAGGTAATTCAGTCGCCTTTGCAGATTCATGGCAGGCACGGCAGCTATCTCCAGGGTTGCGGTACTATTAGCGGGTATGCCAACAGGGGCTGCCACGCCTTTCCATTGCTCACCAGGGGCAAGCGTTATTTCCGTAACCCGCGTTACCGGCGGATTGGCATTGCGGATATCCAGTTCCACCTCATAGCTCGCCTGTTCCTTTCCTGCTGCCGCAGTTAGTTTCACTTTGCCGATACCGGTGGCTGGTTTTACCACTACATCAAAATAAACCAGCTGCTCGCCGGGGGCCGTAAAACTCACCTGCTTTGAAGCACTCCCCACCACCTGGAAATAAGGGGAGGTTTGCAATTGCACTTTTACCTGCTTCATGTTTTTTTCCATGGCAAATACCGTTACCGGCAAACGGATTGTTTCGCCGGGGCCCAGCACCCTGGGTAAGGTGGCCAGTAACATCAGTGGCTTTTTTACTGTCACTGTTTTTTCTGCAAAACCGTATTGCCCCTCATGGGCTGCCACCAACATCGCCCTTACAGCACCGATATAGGCAGGAAGGGTAAATTGATGTTGCTGTTGTTGCCCTTTTTTTAGATGAAACGGGCCAAGGTATTTTACCACCGGCTTAAAACGGTTGGCGGTTTTTTGTTTCAGCGGGCCGGCATCGCCGTCACCACCAATGGTTAAAATACGCTCCAGGTCGCCGCCCCATGCGCCAATCACGTAATCAAACATATCAAAGCTTTTTACCCCAAGCGCCTCCCGGGCATAAAATGCCTGGTGGGGATCGGGGGTTTTAAAGCGGGTAAGATCGAGCAATCCCTCATCTACAATGGCAACACAATAAGTCATTTCCTTTCCGGATTGTTCACTAACGTTAAAGGACACCTGCTGTTCGGGCCGTATCACACCAGGGATAGTCAGGATAGGTTTTAACCGCGTATTTTTATCCTCCACAAATACCGGGATAGCGCCATACATCCGCAGGGGCAGGTCATTGAGCGTTTGCGCATGAGGCTGTAGTAAACTTACCGTAGCATACACGTTGGGTGCCATGGCAGCTTCCGCTGTAAACTTTACCATTGTTTGGCCCTGCGCTGTCTCCTGCCAGAAACTACGTACCACCCTGGTACCGTCTTCAATACTCACCAGTAACCTTCCCCCTTTACCGGAAGGCACCTGTAACTGCACTTCTTCCCCCACCTGGTATTTTTCCTTGTTGCTGGTAAAAGAAAGCATGGTGGCTGCCCCCTGGTCGTCACTGCCTTCCCGGTTCTGCCAGCCAGGTTCATCCATGTACAGGGTACTGCCGGTGATGTGGCCGCTGGCCAGGTCTTTCACCAGTAACAGGTAACGCCCCCACTCGCCGGCCATCACAGAAAACTGCCCCTGTCCCCTACCGTTAGTGAGAGTGATTGTTTGCTTTTGTAATAATTTATTATACTTATCCTGGGTAAAATTGCTCAGGTTATCCCCGTTGTCGTCCCACCACCAACGCCACTGAATACGATAAAATTGCAACGCTACCTGCCTGTTGCCTGCCACCAGGTTGCCCCGGTTATCTACGTTTACCAGCTGCACTGTATGGGTTTTGCCGGATAGTAAAAAATCAAACGGTTTTTCCCCGGCTGGCAGCTTTACTCCCACGTAACTGGTATAAGGGCTGTAGGGTACGGCCAGGTTATCTATACTAAATGCACCGCCCGGCTCAAACACTTTCACCACCATATTGGCCGTTAGCATCCCTGGCGCTGCAGTACCTGTTTCAAATACCGGCTGTATTGTTGCCTTACCAGTTTCATCCAATGTGCCATCGTAGATCAGTTTACTTTGGGTGGTATAGTCAGCTGTTGGGTTGTCAAAATCGTACCCGGCGAATTTTTCGAACCGGGTGGTAGTGGCGCTCAGGGAAGCATCAATGGTGGCCTTGAGGTTTGTACCTGGTGCTCCAAACAGCCATCTTGCGGTAAGGCTTCCTGCCGTATTACTGCCAACTCCCAACAGGGGATTACTGCCAAAATCCATATTTATCTTTAAGCGGTTGGGCATTACCGTTTCTACCTTGATGCGTTTTTCAAACTGAGCACCACCTACTTTTATTTTTGCCAGCCAGTTACCCGTGGGTGAAGTAGATTCCGTATTGGTTGCAAACAGGTTAAATCCATCATTGCTGTTGCGCTGTACCATACGCCGGTACAACTGGCCTTGCGGGGTATATAAATTAAGTTCTACTGGATGGTCGGCAGGTAATTTTTTATCCTTATCCTGCAGGATACAATTAAGATAAATGGAATCGCCGGGGCGCCAAACACCGCGTTCCCCAAACACGAAGGCCTTGATGCCATTGCTAACCGCTTCACCACTCACATCAAACCTGCTTAACGCCAATGCATTGCCATCATCTAATTTTAAGTACCCCCGTTCACTGCCCTTTTTTGCCACCAGTAAATAAGGCTTTCGTTTCATTTCAATGATTGCAAACCCATCGCCACCGCTTTTCGCAGAGGTGATAATGGTTTGCTGGTAATCCAACACTTCCAGCTGCACCCCGTCCATGGGATCGGTGGTGAGGATATTACTAACGGCTACCATTAGTTGATTATCATTGCCACGCTTGGCCGTAAGCCCGATATTGCTGGCCAGGATATTACGCGTAGCCCATCTGTCTTTATTGTAATAGGAACGGCTAGAGGGATCATCGCGACTTTCCCAGTTGTAGCCGTAGGGATACCAGTTGTCGTACCGGTTCCA
>JBBQOJ010000053.1:0-9467 GCA_038330815.1 Chitinophagales bacterium
TTTTTTTCTTTATACTGCTCCCATTTTAAATGTTCAATCAGGGATCGTCCGCCTGGCTGTGGCCGTGCCTGCACCAAAGCTCAATAGTAGTAATGTTCGCCACTGTGTCCTACCTAAAGCATCAACAAAATCAATCACGGAAGCTCAACATGGCTTTGGTCGTGCCTGCACAACTGCTCAAAAGAATTTAAAATGTCTTTTTCAGACTGTTAGTTTTTAGAATACTATTGCCCATAAGTGGCGTATAACTATACCATATCGCTACGGAGTAAACAACGTCCCTGGCCAATACACAAGGCTACGGAGGAGTCGTTGCTGGGAAGGAAAAAATACCGCGCAAGGTGGGAATAGCTATTGATTCAAAAATGCGCTACCCGCTTCACTGATCCTTTCATTGTTCCAGGGAGGAGTGAACGTGAGAGTGACTATAACTGTATAGTGGGTAAAAGTATTTTCCATTGCACGCTTAACAGCAGCAACGATAGACGCACCCATGGGGCAAAACTGGGTAGTCAGTGTCATGGAAACATACAACTGCCGGTTGGCTTCTTCAAAGTCTATTTGGTAAATTAAGCCCAGGTCTACCACACTCAGGCCTATTTCCGGGTCCATTACGTCTTGCAACACTGCCAGCGCAATGGTACAGCGGAGCTGATCATTGGTAATTACGTTCATACATTTTTGGATTGATGCAACACAATTTTAAATACATTCCAGTTGTACAACATGGCAGCTGCCACTAAGAAAGCTGCGGCAATTTTTAAGAGCCAGCCTATGGAGACAAGTATACCCGCTATAAATAACACAAATCCGACTAAATAAGCGATGGACATGGCAATGAATATTTTTCTACTGAATAAATCTTTTGGATGGGGCGTTTTTGCCAAACCTGCTTTGCTTTGGTACACTTTATTCCAAACAATAAAGGGAAGTGTTTTAAAGGTCATTCCAAATATAATGGCGGTGATCCAACCCAGGAAAATAGTGAACCCATAAACCAGCACCAACCGCGGAAGTTGTTGCCCCATCAACATCATCACCATCGTTATCACCAGTATCATTAAGGGCACCACCATGATAAGCACGGATAAAAAGGAAACTTTCATTTGTTCATCCAGTTGTTTTCGTATTCTTTGCCGGTAAGCAGTGCAAAGGTAAATGGCAAACAATATAAAGCCTGACAGTACGGAGATCACAGCAAACAGGTACGCGTTTTTTTGCTGCAAATACACATGGGTAATTATAAATAAAATCAACGCCGCATTAATTAGCCCGTACATTAACCACAGGCGCCGGGGATTCGTATATTTTGAAATGAGAAACATGGGTAGCAAACGGGTACCTACCCCAACCACCATTAATAAAAACCATCCACCGATACCCAGGTGGGCATGAAGAGAAAAATATTGCAGGGAATCTTTTGGCAGGAAAGTGTAGGTAAAATTATATACCAATACCAGCCCCAGCGTTGTGGTGAGTAATAGCCAAAGCGTTGCAGTAAACACAAACACGGCATGCACATTTTCATTACTACTTTTCATCATACTGGCTGCCACGTTTACCAAATAGCATACAATGGCGATATTCACCAGGATACCTCCATACTGAGCCGGCCAGCCCATATTAAAATGATAAAATGCAAACACCAGCAGGGGGATACCTACAGCAGCAAATACAAAGGAAAGCCACGCCAGGGTATCACTGTACAATTTTCCTTCTATCACAACAGGCAGCAATTGATGGCCCGCACCCAATACCATCATGGTACCCCAGCCAAGGGCCATGATATGCGTGATGGCAATCGTATGCGGGTGAAAATAATGCTGGGTAAATGCCCCTGAAGAAGTGAACAGCAATATACAGCCAACTAAAAATGCCAGTGCCGCATACACATAAAAGGGCAATACCACTTTGTAGCTGGTATTTTTAATGAGGGGGTCACTACCGGGGGGCGGGGTTGTCACAGGCTTTATAAATTAACATATTTACGGATCCATCACTGTTTTCTTTCAGGCAGTACGCAAAATCGCGGTCGGCTAATTCTGGCAACAAAAAAACAGGGATGCGTTTGTGTTGCACGAGTAATGCAGTTTCAGCAGGCAGGGTTTCCAGGGCGGCCAAAATGGCTACCATGGGTTGGGGCATTTCCAGCGACCGGACATCTATTGTTTGGATGTGGTTGTTAAACCTTACAAGCATTTCCTCCCAACCGGTTGAATCCGCTTCGGGAATAGCGAGGTTGGTTGACCGGCTATCCCCGGCCTTGTGAAAATAAGTTGCTACCAACCCGTCATTAATCACTTTGACATAGGCAACATACCCTTTCTTTTCCAGCAACAGTACCAATGGTGCCGGTTCAAAACTGTTGATAATTTTTAGCGTTTGGCCCAACGACAAGGCAGCTAACTGCTGCATGATCATTTGTAAAGGGTCCTTACCGGCATCAATCACGGGGCGAACGTCCAGTTCCACAATGCTGTCTGCCTCAATACCCACCATAAATGCCGGCATTGATGGTGGTACTTCCCTGTTGGTTGGATTTTCATTCTCCATTTCAAAACCCAGGGGTTTCAATGCTTTGTAAAATTCAGCTACCGCACAGCCACCCACTTTTGCCGCCATGGCCAGGGTAGTTCTGCCTGCCATTAGTTTTCTTAACAACGGATTGCGTAATTTGGAAAACCGGGGATGAATGGCAATGATTACTTCCAGGGCTTCCGGACATTGTTTAAGCACCCTGGCGATGGTGGTCTGCGCGTTGATGGTCATACTATTCAAAATATTGGTAATAGCGGCTAACCTGGTGGCTAATGGCAGCGAATGTTGTACCTGCTGTGGCTACGCTGCCGGAGTGTTCCAGTTGTTTCACCTGTGCTATTAAGGGGATCAACCAATGATGTAACGCATCGTGATCTGCACCCTGCATCCTACATTCCTTCACCATTTTATTTAGCCCGGTTTGCAATTCGCCCGCCACGCTTACATACGATGGTAATGACCGGTCGTTCCCCGCGGTATGGCTTTTAATGATGGTTTGCAGGTTATTTACATTGTTAGTGCTAACCTCATCCGCTTTCCATTTAGAGGAGCCATTCAGCACCAATTTTTCTTGCGGATCGTTACCAGGTGGTAAGCTTTTATTATTCGAAGGAGGAGTCAACCCGGTGGTTGATTCCTTTTTTGATTGACAGGCACTCACCCACCCGATGAGTAGGACAAAGAGTACTATTTTTTTTATGGAAAACATTGAAATCATTTTAAAAGTTACCCATAGGATTAAGTAGGTAGTTCGCAAAGGCCTTTCGGTGTTGGGTTAGACGCTATTTACTTTTTCTTGCGAAGGATTACCTCATCCTATACAATTTATTAAGCCAGGTGCCTTGATCGTTTTGCCATGATGCTGTTCCTATTTTTACCTAATTACTGTTCGCCTGCTTTTCCAGCGCAATCGCCTTTGGAAAGAGGATATTATTCTCCAGGTGAATATGGGTAAACAGGTCATCTTCAAATTCCTTCAAAAAATTGTATAACAAATTAAAACTGGCACAGGCATCGGCGGGCAATGTGTAATTATTGCTTAGTGACCTAATCTCTGCCAGGTTTTTACCTGCCAGTTCATGCTCCATTTCCATCATATTAATGGGCGCCTGTACACTCCCAAAACTTGCTGCCTGAAGCGGGGAATTATTTTTCCCTGCAGTAACCAATGCCTTGATATAGGGGAATAAAACTGTTTCTTCTTTTGCGAGGTGAGCAGTTAATTCGTCATTGATTTCAATTACCAGTTGGTTTATGCGCCATAATTCGGGGTAATGATCGCCATGCACGCTGGCTACTTTGGCGGCATAAGTCAATAAATCCGGCAATGATTTAAGCACGTACCGGTGATGCGTGTTTACAATATAATCAGCCAAAAAATCAAGGTTCCACTCTCCGTAGGGCAGCGGGCGTGCTGTTGGATTTTTATCCGCCTGTTGCAATTCCTGTTCAATTTTAGTTACATCCAATCCTTTTTCAGCACAGGCTTCTTTTACTGTTTGTTTTCCGCCACAACAAAAGTCAAGTCCATATTTTTTAAAAATTTCCACTTTGCGAACATCTTTGGCAGCAATGGCACCAAGTGTTTCGTCTCCTTCGCCGGTAATGCGTTTGGTGATATTTACTACCCAGGTGTCAGGCCCTTGTTCAACATATTCCCAGGTAAAAATATTTCCTCTTTCGCCCTGTAACTGGTAATACAGGGGCTTGGGATCATGGTCGTTGTGAATGGTTAATGTTGCTCCTTCCACCAATGCATCAAAGCGTACAAATATGGTGGGATGTTTTTGTTTTGGCTCAAGTAAGGACACGTTCAGGATGTTTTCTGCTACTACTGTCATGATATAAATTTTAGGTTTGGGTGAATATTATAAAGCCTTTGTGGAAAAAGAACAAGCGCAGTGGATCATTCACTTTGTTACTCCTATGCGGTTGAATCGATTCCTTTGTTATAGATGGCTGCAATTTACCCACACAAAAAACGGGTGGGTGTGATTTGAATCATACTATAAAAATTAGTTGTAACCTTTAATTTTCGCCCGAGGAAAATTTTTCCCAGATATTATAAAAAATGTAAAACCATTGTTAAAATTTCTTCGTATGTGGGTCATTATGAAAGATGTTTTCTAAAGCTCCCAACATAACAACATGAGTAAGGCATTTGCATATTATTGTTTACTACTCTACTTATCGGCCATTTTTAAGCCGGTTGTGCCGATAGTAAAGGATATGCTGGCGCATAGCTTTTGGAAGATGGAACACATGGAAACCATTCACCACCATCATGGTGATAATCACGCACACTTAGAAATAGAAAAGTCTTCAGACCAAAACAAGGGTACTCCTACCGCTACCAAATGGGAGGAACCCGTATCGGTTCACCTATCTTTACAAAAAACCATCGTTTTTTACAATCATTTACTTGCTAAAAAAAACTATCGCATTTACAACAGCGATCTTTCAGCATCTATCATACAAATGATTACTCCTCCTCCCAAAGCGTAAACTCAATTACCTTTTTTTACAGGGCTTACTTTCAAGGTACGTTATTGTACAATCACCAATTGTTGCAACAGTAATTTGATGCAGTTACTATGCGTATGGATTGTGCACGCCTGTTTTTAAAGGAGATTAATTTTCTACATCCCCAGGTAATCATCTTCAGCTTGTTTTAACCAGGTAGTGATCGTTATGCCATTCATTGGTGATAGATACGCTTTAAGCCGGTGCATTGAACAGCGCTGTATCAATTAAAATTTATGAAACGACTATTTACATTAATAGCCATGATGTTGTGTACAGCATCATTAATGGCGCAAGACAATATTTCGGGTAAAATTTATAATGAAGCTACCAAAGAGGCAATAACAGGTGCCAATATAAAAGTAAAAGGTACTGAATTTGCTACGACAAGCGATATCAACGGTGCTTTTGAATGTAATGCACCGGAAGGAGCTTCCCTGATCATTAGTTCAGTTGGTTTTAAAGACAATGAAATAATCATAGCAAAAACCAAATCAATAAATATTCCACTGAAACCTTCGGCCAATATGCTCGATGAGATAGTTGTGAGTGCCAATCGTACGCTTCAACGTAGGGGCGATGCACCACTTTCTATTACAAAAATTACTGCACTAACCATAAACGATACAAAGCCGAGGGATATTTTTGAACTGGTAAACAAAGTACCCGGTGTGGTGATGACCAATCTGAATAACGAACAACACAGCATGAGTATCCGCCAGCCCATGGGCTCTACCAGTGCCTACCATCTATACCTGGAAGATGGCATTCCCATCCGTACGATGGGTGCATTCAATCATAATTCATTGATAGAAATAAATATTCCGGCTATTAATAGTATTGAAGTCATTAAAGGTCCTGCTTCATCCATCTACGGCCCGGAGGCAATCGGCGGCTCTATCAATTTTATTATGCTAAAACCTACTGCCCTTACCACAGCAAGGGCAGGTGTACAGGTAGATAACTACGGCTATCGCAGGTATAACACTGCTGTTACAGGTAGCATCTCAAAAAAGTTTGGCTATGCCATGAACATCAATAAAACAATGCAACGCGATGGCTGGTTAGCGAATACAGATTTTGACAAGCTTGCATTCACCGGAAGACTGGATTATAAAATTTCACCCAAAACGTTAATATGGTCTTCTTTTACCAATATTGATTATGAAACACAGGCAAGCGGTAGTGTGGACAGCCTTGGTTTTTACGGCAGAAAATATCCGAGTGCAACAGGCTTTACTTATCGTAAGGTATATAGTAAACGCCTTCGTACCACTGTAGAACATAACTGGAACGAAAGAAATCAATCCACACTTACGCTCTATTACCGTGGCAATGAAGTATTGCAAAGCGCCAATCATACCATTCAATGGGTGCAGGGTAGAGATTCTGCAGTTACGGAATCAAACAGCAGCAGCTTTAAAAGCTATGGTGTAGTAGCGCAGCACAATGCTTCTCTTGCATTTCTAAATACAAAAATATTGGCAGGAGTGAGTGCTGATTTTACACCGCACCGTTTTTTCAGCAACCCGCTTATATTAAATGCGTTTGCGCGTCCTGGTGGACTTTCTGTAGAAAGATATACCATAAGAAGTAATAACCCTAACGTGTATAATGTTAACTACGATAGTAGAATTAATAACATAGGGGCGTGGTTACAAACTGAATTTACCCCGGTAGAAAAATTGAAAGCGGTAATAGGCCTAAGGTACGATCGATTTTCGTATGACTATGAAAGGCTGCCTACAAGAACACAACCTTTGACAGCAAGCGGAAAAAGGTCGTACGATAAAGTGATTCCAAGAATAGGAGCGACGTATAGCATTGCAAAAAATACTTCCGTTTTTGCCAATTATTCAAAAGGTTTTGTACAAGCTAATTTATCTACTGTATTCAATCCTGCTAATCCGCAAGGGCTTGATTTAGCACCAGCTACCTTTACCAATTATGAAGCAGGTTTATGGACATCGTTATTAAAAAATAAACTATATGCAGAAATTACTTTCTACCAGTTAGAAGGCTTCAATGAAGTAATTAATATTCGCCAGCCGGATAATAGCACCCTTCCAACTGCAGTTGGGCAAACGCTTCACCGGGGTGTAGAGTATGGGATCACCTACAATCCAATCAGTGAAATTTCATTTAGGTTGAGTGCCACTAACGCACTGCACCGTTTTGTGCAATTTGAGATAAGCAAAAGACAGTCGGATCTTGTAAAAAATGTGGATGGAAAAACAATGCCCTCGTCTCCCGGTTTAATTGGAAATGCAGAAGTAACTTATAAGCCAAAATGGTTCAAAGGTTTTCGTATTGCAGCCGAATGGCAACGCATGAGTGAGTGGTACCAGAACCAGGTAAACACTGTTAAATACAGCGACAAAGGATTCTTAGGCGCAAAAGGAATCAGTTTGATGAACATGCGCACGGGTTATACTGTAAAGGGAGTGGAATTGTTTTTGAATGTTTATAATGTTACGGGTGAGCTTTATGCCAATACAGCAACGCGTGGTAACAATCCAAATGATAAGTCATCTTTTAATCCCGGTGCTCCACGCATATTTAATTTCGGTTTGCAATATAGTTTTACTGCTAAAAAATAACATTTAGAACAGAAAGCCTGCACTACCTCTGCAGGTTTTCTATAAATTTTTTCTCAATGATAGAAGCAAATAATTTAAACAAACACTATAAAGAAACACATGCACTAAAGGGTTTGAATTTGCATGTTAGATCGGGAAGTATTTATGCTTTGCTTGGCGCCAATGGTGCAGGCAAAAGTACCGCTATCAATTTATTCATGGGCTTTACATCAGCTACCAGCGGCACTGCCAGTATTAATGGTATGGCAGTGGGTGCATCAACCAAAAATTACATTGCCTACATACCCGAAAATGTAATGCTGTACCCGCATTTAACCGGGGTACAAAATCTGCGATTTTTTAGTGGTCTTAATAATAAAGAATATAGTAATCAACAGTTAACCGCGTTACTGAATAAAGCAGGTCTGCAACAAAATGCGCATCAAAATAAAGTGAGTACGTATAGCAAGGGTATGCGGCAAAAAGTGGGTATCGCACTGGCATTGGCCAAAGAAGCTAAAGCGTTGTTTTTAGATGAACCCACTTCCGGCCTTGACCCATTAGCAAGCAATGAATTTTCTGCCATCCTGAAATCGCTTAAAGAACAAGGCGTAGCCATACTAATGGTAACACATGATTTATTCAGGGCAAAAGAAACGGCTGATATTATAGGCATTATGAAACAGGGTGAATTGGTAAAGGAAGTAAGGGCAAATACCGTTTCCTCTTTGCAATTAGAAGAATTATATGTAATGGTGAGTAATGCCTAAAAAACTTTAAATGATTAAAAATATTATACAAAAAGAATTTATTGAATATACGCAGAACAGCCATTTAAAATGGATCGTGGTATTCATATATTCCTTGTTTGCGATTGCATTATTAACCGGTATTCAGTATTACCGGAAAACCGATCGTACCAGCAAAGCAGCACAGGAAGCTTCGTATAAACAATGGCTGGCACAGGGAAAGAAAAATCCGCATAGTGCCGCACACTATGGATTTTATGCCTACAAGCCACTTTCTCCACTGGCGCTGATGGATAAAGGCATGGAAGGTTACCTGGGCCAGGCCGTTTGGCTGGAAGCGCATAATCAAAACGAAATAAAAGAAAGGGAAGCCAACGATGCCGGCAGTATTGTTCGGTTTGGAAATTTAACCGTAGCATTTATATTGCAGTTTCTACTGCCGCTCGCAATTATCCTACTGGGCTTTAATTTATTTAGTAAAGAAAAAGAGTATGGTACCTTACCATTGCTGCTAAGTTCAGCTGCCAGTGTATGGCAACTGTTTAAGGGAAAAGCTGCTGCACTTTACCGGCTTGTGTTATATATTTTCTTGCCTATGTTCCTCGCTACAAGCATAAGCATATTGCTGGTCGCCGGTTTTGCAGGATGGTTAACTGTTTTGCCGCACACTATATTGCTGCTTATTTTTTATTTGCTTTATTTAGGTCTGTGGGTATTGCTGTCACTATACATTTCCAGCTTTGTAAAACATTCAGCAGTGGCATTGGTTGGGCTGCTTGCATTTTGGGTATTTAGTACTTTCTTTATTTCACGCATAGGTAGTGTGGTGGCTAAGTCAGCCGTTCCCACACCATCTTCATTTCATTTTTCACACAGCATAAGGTTAGACAATGAAATGGGTATTGACAGAAAGACACCGGCAAGTTTGCGCCAAAAAACCTTTGAAGATTCTTTATTAAAAAAATATGCAGTTGACAGTATTTCACAACTGCCGCTCAACATCCGTGGACTTAACCTGCAGCGGGGCGAGGATTACGGATACCTGATCTTCGAAAAAAATAATGGCGGGCTTGAGGCG
>JBBQOJ010000054.1:0-9397 GCA_038330815.1 Chitinophagales bacterium
GGTGAAATAATGGTTACCACTTTGTTCCAGGTGGCGAAATCTTTTGGTTGAATGTATAATTTTTTCATCACCAGTTGCTGCGTGGCACTTATTTCGCCGACTCCCTTTTTATAAACGATGGACAAATCCAGCAGGTCGTTGGAAATAACCGTATTGGCTGGAATATAGTCGGGTAGGTATCCCTCGGGGATTTTTAACGTATGCACCTGGTTGATGGTATACAAATGATCAATTTCTATGGCCACCTTTCTTTTGCTGGTATCAATAGGCGTGGTGGTAAATAATTTTTCGAGATTGAGGTTAAGGTAAATTTCACCCGCAATTGATTTGGCATAATCAGGTATATCAAAGGTGGCGGAGATATTGCCTGTTCTGTTGGCAGGATCAGTAAGTGTAACGCGGTAATCTTTCATAATAAACTTATTGGTACCCTTTGCCATACGCCTGCGGGCATATACCCGTTCATCATCCCCTTTATTGTACTGCAGGTTATTGTATAAATCGCCGCCAAAATAACCATCGTACACAACAGAGCAATTACCTGAAACCAGGTTATCCTTAACCGTTAGTAAAGTACTGTCGGTAATGGTATTAACGCTTGCTGCCATCACCGGCACTTTCACCACTTCAAATTGTTCGGTACCCAAACTGATCAACGCTTCTTTACCCTGTATACCGCTGGTCGGCATTCCAAAGATGCAATTTGGATCCGTGGCATCCAAAAACACCCATGCCTTGTTTATCCGAAGGGCACAAATCATGTGATTGTCTGTGATTGGCAACGGCACTTCGGTATAACTGTAAGGAATTGACCGGGTACCAATCCAGGTAAAATAAGCGTCCAATCCCTTTATCTTCAACATAGCGGTAAGTATGCTGGCCATATCCTTGCAATCGCCATACCGCTTGCTGCATACATCGGCTGCCTGCCTCGGTATAAAACCTTCGAGGCCCGCTTCAAATGCCACATACTTTATATGGTGTTGCACCCATAAAAAAATGGCTTGTGCCTTTTCGCGATCCGATTTTTTATTAACACAAATACTGTCGGTTATCTTTAAAAGCTGTTCATCCGGGCTAACATTAATCTTATCCAAAAAAACCGCATTCCATTTATACAACGCATCAATTGAACCAAAAACGGGGATGGTTTCCTTATTGCTTTTATAACTGGCAACGTATACTATCACGTGAAGGCCATAGTAAGGAACGGTGGCGCCATCTCCAAACATTTCGTAGTTTTTAACATCATTGGCGGTAAACTCCAATTTTTTCTTTTTCCCTTTTACGGTTTCTTTTACCGACACGATGTTTTTCTCATCGTTTCGGATGATATAGCGAATGTCCATATCATCGGGATAGGTAACTGAATACTTGCTCTGGTGGGCAGGCAGGTAATTGCTAAAGTAAAAAGTGGAAAGAAAACGAATATCCTTACTATAATGATTGGTTTCAACATGGGCAACACTCCCCTTCATCATTCGTGGATAATCGAAGGAAGTTTCTTTGGAATCATCATAAAAAACTCCCTTCCCCGGCGAAGACTGAGTTTTAAAATCACTCACTTTTATTTTCGTGGTTGTGTTTCCTTCCGGCACCAGCGTATAGGCTTCCACTTTAGTCAATTCATTAAATGAACTGTGGTACACTTTATCCTTGTTGTATATCCCCTGGGCATTGTCGTCTAATATCATTAGCTCTGTTACCTGCCTGGAGGCAGCAAAGGGCACCCCCTTCTTAAAGTCAATTTCAACTGAACGATGGATGGAAGAGAAAATGGCCATCTTATCCGGGAACAATTGTTTCATCGCCTCTAACGTCTGCGCCTGCGCCAGCACCGGCAACAGCAACAGGGATTGCACAAAAAGCACCAGCAATTTTATCATCGCGTTATTTTTTAGATTCCAATAAGCCATAATGGTATAGGTAGGTAGCGGTTAACTTACCTGCTGTGTAGTATTTACATTCGCCGTGCAAACTACCGAGGTAATAATTAAGTGCTGAAAGTAAGACGCCGGTTTCGTTGTAATTTTTGTTGCTGCCATGACGCTCGCCATAATAATAATTGTCTTCCTGCTTAATACCACCACCAGGATAGTAGGAAGTAGTGAGGCCATTTTCAAGACCGTTGATTCGGGTGCCAGTCACCTGCGGTTTCCCATTGGAATAGTATAAGGTGCGTTTGCCATCCACATTCCCTTCATTAAATACCAGGTGGACGCTACGCGTACCGTTTTTATAATAACTCTCTACTACGCCACTCCCATTTACAAGTTTTATCATTGGTAGCAACTGGCCATTTTTATCCTGGTAGCTGTAACCAAGCATGTCACCATCCTTATAATGATATACCACCATTATTTGCTGATTATCGCCATAGTATTTTATGTCACCGTGCAATTCACCTTCTTTATAAAAATGCTCGGTATCTATATTGCCCTGTTCATCATATTGTGTATCTGCGCCGTGCAGGCTGCCATCTACATAGTGTTCCGTTTCCAACAACTTACCGTTGTAATAATAATATTTCCAGGTGCCGGTGCGGTTGCCATCCTTGTAGGCGCCTTCTACCTGCAATTGGCCATTTGGATGAAAGGAGGTATAAAGGCTGTCGAAGCTTCCGTTTTTATAATAGCAAACGGTTCGCTTCGAGCCGTCGCCATTCGTAACCTTGTAAGCGCCGTTCAACTTATAAAATCGGTAGTTGCTTTCAAAATAGGGTGTCCCATTAAAATGATCAAAGCGCACTTTACCAACACCTTGCTTCAGCGCGGAGGCTACTAAAATAGTTTTACCCGTAATATCAAATTGCTCTATGCTGTTAAACCAGGCATGATCGTAGTATTGCCGGTAATCGAGTTTACCTTCCGGGGTAAAATAATCAGCAATGCCATGTATTTTGTCGTTAAGGTAATAAACGGTGTTGGTTGGTTTACCCAACAGGTCGTAATTGTAAAAGGTACCTTGCCGGTCGCCATCCACATACCAGCCTTCTTCCGACACCTGGCCGTTACCATAATAATCTACGAAATATCCATTGGGTTTGTCTGCCTTGTACGCGCCTTCCTGCCTTATTTTTCCATTGGCATAATACCTCGTTTTTTTTCCTTCCTCCAACCCGTTTTTATAGAAGGTTTCAGCAGATACCTGGCCATTTCTATAATAGTATATAAACTTCCCTTCGGCCAATCCATCTTTTGAATAGTATCCCTGGCTAACCTTTGTGCCATCCGCATTATACATGGGTATATCCCCGTTCCCCTTCCTGCTGGTAGTGTTGCTGATATTGGCGCCCTGTTTATCAAAATATTTCATATCCCTTAACCGGCCGGTTTCAAAAATACTTTCACTGAATACTTTACCGTCATCATCAAAATCCTCTTTCTTACCATCTACTTCCCCGTTTTTGTACACCCGCTTTGATTCCATTTTGCCGTTGGCATAGTAAGATAGGTACTCGCCATCCAGTTTTCCCTTTGCATAAATTTCTACCAGTTCTGGGGTACCATTTGGATATACACTTTTCCAGGGGCCCGACTTCTTGCCTTCGATATAGGATCCGCTCATTTTTAATTTGCCATCATCATAATATTCTTTGTACTCCCCATCCGCCAGGTCTTTCGTGTAGTTTAACGCCGATTCCTTTTTCCCATTTGCATAGTACACGGTTTCAATCCCTTCCTGCAGGTCGTTAGCGTAGTTGGTTACCGTTCGCAGGTAGCCGTTGATGTTATAATATTGGGCAAGGCCTTCTTTTTTTCCCGCCTTATACAAGATCACCGACATGATGGGGCCACTGTAGAAATAGGTAGTCTTAACTCCCTCTATATTGTCATCCAGGTAAGTAGTAGTGGTGTAAAGTAAACCATTGTCGTTCCACTCTTTGCTGCTACCTGCTGCCTTGCCGGCTTTGTAAATGGTTTCTTCCTTCAGTATTCCATTTTCATAGTAATACTTCCAGGTGCTGTTGAGCCTGCCTTCACTATCAAAATCGCCCTTCGATTTTAGCCGCCCGTTGGTATAATAAAATTCCCAGGGGCCAATAACTTCCTCTTCGTTTTTAGCATTTCTGCCGTAGGCTCCTTTTCCATTCACCAGGTAGTTTTTTATATAATACCTGGTGGTGGCGGTGGCTCTTTTATTAAAAACCAGTTCCTGGCTTTCGCGGATAGCACTTAGGTAGACGGCCGCCTGGTCGGTAAACACCTCAATTTTTTTCTTATTTTTTTTATTGTATTCCTTCACCGGCGGAAGGTCGAGCCCGCTAAACATATGAAAAACCAGGGGTTCAAAATGTTGTTCGTCCCATATTTTCCTAAAGAAAGGCACATAAAATTGCATCCAAAACCCTTTGTCATTCGCATTGTATTCCAGTTTTTCACACAACACCTGCAATTGCCGAACAATGGCATCTTCCAGGTTGGCCTTTAATTTATAGCGTTTGTCAATGGCAATTTTACTAACAATAATTTCCTGTATTTCTTCAAATTTATCCTCCTTACCAGGTTGGTACTTCTTTAGGTAACCGTTAATATCATCATTTACAGCAGCAATGTCTGCCAGGTAACCCACCGCATTTTTTTGATACCGGTTGCCGGGCGTTATCAGCAGGTTGGTTGTAAAACTCATCATCGCCGGCACCAGGTTTCCCTTTTGCAATTCAAGCTGGCCAAGAAAGTAATGCGCGGAAGTGTAGTAAGGATTTAACACCAGGCAACGCTTAAAATTATCCCCAGCTTCTTCCAGCCTCGATAAGCGGTATAAGGTAATACCCTTATTAAAAAAGGCCAGGTAATTATAAGGATCCTGCATCAGGATGGTATCGTAGGCCCTTAATGCCAGGTCGCTCCTTTTGGTATCATCATAAATATCCGCTAACAGGCTATACCACTGCGTATTGTTATCAGGATACAATTTTAGGGCAAGACCGGCATATTTTTCGGCTGCCACAAAATTGCTATCGCTGTAATAACTCAAAATCAGTTCATGCAATACGGAGGAGTAGGCAGTATCGCTGAAGGGTACCGTAATAAAGGTTTCAATGGCTGCCTTGTATTTGCCTTCTTCATGCAGGGCTACGCCTTTGGCGATCACTTCTTTGCTATCGATCAACGGGTTGGCTAATTCGCGTTGGGCAAGTAGTTGGGTAAAGCTGGCAACTAACAAAAGTAGTACCAGGAAGGTTTGTTTCATATTGGGTAAGTTATGCGGTGGACTTGGCGTCCATTTGGGTTTTATCCGGTAAAGTAGAATAAACTGCAATTTATTTCATTCAACCTGCACTCCATCAAAAACAAAAAAAATATTTAAGCGCAGGCACAAAGCGTAGCATTTATCCCCCATTTTGTCAACTAATTGTATTATACATATGGATGATAAAACCCTGGGTTGAATGTACCCCCCGCAATAACGCTGAAATAAATAATATATTTTTTTTGGTGGGAAAGATCACCCCGTACATTTTGAGAAGCAGGCGGTTGCCCTTTATCAAAACAAACGCCTGCCGTTTACCTGCAAAAAACCAGAAATTATTTTGCACACCAAAATAGTGGCTCATCCACCAGTACGTTTCGCTCTCCTTACGCCGGTTACCGCCCCGCCAAATGCAAAAGCTAGTACCGTAAAGCCAATAGCGAAGGGTATGGCCGTATCAAAATGAAGTTGCTTAAGAATTTTCATCTCTGCGATGCCCGCCAATAACCCCAACATAATTCCTGATAAAAATCCAATGATGCCATACTGCAATTTCATAATTCAAGATAGTCAAAATCGGTATAGGCCAGGCAAACGGTGGAGGGTATTCGCAGTAAAACTTCCTGTAAAGTATTTATTGATATTTACCCAGGTTCAAATTACAGCGAACGAAAAAATGCACCCGTGCTTCCGGTTTATAATGATTACCATTTACCTTTGCGCAACTTAAATTGATCGTATGAATGTACAATTACTGATCCCGGTGGCATTTAAAAACCTGGAGGTAGCCGATGAAGTTGCCACTATTATCCTGGCGGGCGATATCGGGGGTACCAAGGCCAACCTATTGCTCAGTAATTTCGTAAACGGTGAGTTAACTACCATTAAGGAAAAACGGTATGTAAGCAAGGATTACCAGTTATTCTCCGATATCATATCAGATTTCCTGGAAGGCCAGCCAACCCCTGCCAAAATTTGTTTTTCCGTTGCCGGCCCCATATTGGATGGCAAGGTAAAATTTACCAATTTAAGCTGGGAAATTGAAGCGGATTTAGTAAGTCAACAGGTAGGATGTGGCAGCATTGCCATTATTAACGACCTGGAATCTACTGCCTACGGTTTGGCCGGGCTAAAAAAAGAGGAACTTGCTATGCTGTACCGCGGTACCAACGATACACCGGGCAATATTGCCATATTGGCTGCAGGAACGGGTTTGGGAGAAGCCGGCTTGTTTTACGACGGGGCACGTTTTCACCCCTTTGCTACCGAAGGCGGCCACAGCGATTTTTCCCCCCGTACCCAACAGGATATGGCCGTGCTTGAATTTTTATTACAACGGCACGAACATGTTAGTTGGGAACGCCTGTTAAGTGGCAATGGCATTGTTACCACCTGGCAGTACCTTACCGAAGTGGAAAAAAAGCAAAGTCCCGACTGGTTACTACGGGAAATGGAAAATGAAGAAGACGTCGCACCACTTATCAGCAAAGCTGCGTTGGAAGGCACCTGCGCGGTTTGTGTTGAAACCATCGCCCTGTTTAACCGCTACCTCGCCATTGAAGGGGTTAACCTGGTATTAAAATTAAAGGCTACCGGCGGACTTTTCCTGGCGGGTGGCATTGCGCCAAAATTGCTTCCTTTGTTGGATACCAGGGTATGGAAAGAGGTATTTGATAAAAGCGGCCGGATGCGGCATTTATTACAGGAAGTAACGGTGCAGGTAGTGATGAACGAAAAAGCCCCCCTGTTGGGTGCCTCCTACTATGCCTGCTTAAACCTGTAATCACCCGGCCAACACCGGGCAAAAAGTTGGTAAAGTAGTTACTGACGAATGATGCGCCGCCTGCCCTGGTAACAACTTCGTACGCCGAATTATTTATAAAACAATTTCCCCCTGTCGGCAATGTCGCTGTTGAGATAACTGCTTATAAATGCCTGCTGAACCGCTGTTTTTTTCGATAAGCTATTCATACGCTCCAGTAATTCACCCGTATCATATTGAAAGTTTTCTTTCACTTTGCCTATCTGCTCCAGTTTTTTCCGGGCGGCCGCCAGCAATTCCATGACGGGGGGTAGCAGCTTACTTAATTCTTTGTCTGGCTTTAGCGGCAAAAAACGGTCATTGCGGTAGGCGGCATAACCATTGAATATAGCATTGGCCCTATTAAACTCCTCCACCGCACCATTATATAAATTCATGTCATTTTCACCGTACATCATCGCAATCTTCATTTGGTTGTAAGCTACCCAGTTTTTTAACCGTTCGTTTTCCACACCGCGCAATTGAATGCGCCTTGCAGCAGCTTCCAGTTGCTGCAGGCTATCCAGCAACAAAAAACGCGCAACCGAATCGTTTACATTAATGGCCGCCACCGGCTGCTCCCCCTCGCTATAGCCTTTTTTAAATTGGTCATTTGTTACCGGGCGCTCCAGTAACTGCCAAAGTGGATCAAAAGGCAGGTGGGTTTGTATAAAAATGTTGGGGGAAAGCAGGAAGTAGGTATTGTTGCCCCTGCCCCCAATATCCCAGGTAGGATCGCATAAGTACCAATGGCCTTCCAGCATTACCGCCGACCAGCTATGGCCGGCATTGTTTACAGTGCCGCCCTGCCGGGTATAGCCACTTACCACAAAAGACGGAAACCCGGCTTTTACTGCGATGTCTGTAAAAAGAGCGGCAAAGTTTTCGCACACGCCCTTCCTCCTTCGCAGGGTAGCGGCCACTTTATCCGCATGGTCGAGGCTCCAGTTAATGGGCAACATACTGTCCGTGTCATATCGGATGTTGGTAACTACCCAGTTATAAATAGCCGAAAGCTTTCCGTGCTGCGTTAGGTTCTTTTTTTGGAGGTAAGCCGCAATGGCTTTGGTGCTATGTGTTTCACCGGCGGGAAGATGAAAATTAAAAGCGCCGCTACTTGCCATCCGGTTGTAATGCTGGGCATTCATCACCGTTAGGCAACAACAACCAACAACTATCAGTAGCATCTCTTTCATAAACATACGCTATTAAAAAATCAACACTAAAGGTAGAAATAATATGCACCCGGAGGTAACGATTTAACAAAAAACACAGGCAACAGTTAGTTACAATTACCTGGCAATGCTCTTAATTGCAGGAGAAATGTATCCTGGAAACATCGGCTTTTTTGGGCGTGCCCCCCGATTGCATCGGGGGGCCGGGCTTTCCGTTGCAAGTCCTCTGCCGATGAATCGGCATGCGGGCTTTCCACTGCAATCCCTCACGCGGGCATCCCGCTCCATATTAAACAAGCAACACGGAGGGCAAAAAAATACTCATTCCCTAGTACAGAGTCCTTATCAATTCCCAATATACGTTCGACCACCTTCGCAAAGACATCGCCTGGAAGAGCAGGTAATCTCGCAGGGAAATGCAATCTTCTGTAAAAGTTGGGAACACGCGGATGTTTTCCTCACCAGCATCCAAATAAAAATCCCTGCTGCCGATACCTATTCCGGCGCAATTCGGATGGACAATCTCAAGTTCTTTTTTCCTGTAAAATTTGTTTTATCCTTTTTGCTATTAATATTGAATCCATCGGGTTCAGTTGTATCGTTCATTCATTTTTTCATTTGGTTTTTAAAATCCCGAAGGCATTAAATGCTTATAGGATCAATGTTACCCGGTTAGATGCGCCCCCAAAGGGGTCGTATAACATAGGATACCTTACTATAAAGATTTGAACCCTTCGGGTTCGGTTATATCGTTCATTCATCTTTTTATTTGGTTTTTAAAATCCCGAAGGCATTAAATGCTTATAGGATAATGTTGCCCGGTTAGGTGCGACCCCATTGGGGTCGTATAACATAGGATACCTTGTAAATGCTATAAAGATTTGAACCTTTTGGATTCGGTTGTATCGTTCATTCATTTTTTTATTTGGTTTTTAAAATCCCGAAGGCATTAAATGCTTATAGGATAATGTTGCCCGGTTAAGTGCGACCCCAACGGGGTCGTATAACGTAGGATACCTTGCTATAAAGATTTGAACCTTTCGCGTGCGGTTGTATCGTTCATTCATTTTTTTATTTGGTTTTTAAAATCCCGAAGGAATTAAATGCTTACAGAATAATGTTGCCCGGTTAGGTGCGACCCCATGGGGGTCGTATAACGTAGGATACCGTGCGATAAAGAGTTGAACCTTTCGGGTGGGGTTGTATGGTTGATTCATGTGTTTTTTTG
>JBBQOJ010000055.1:0-9395 GCA_038330815.1 Chitinophagales bacterium
GCGGCGTATAACAATGCATTTCCGCAATTGGGGGCTGACCGTTGTAACAGCAGCCGCAGCAACATGGCAGCAGTGGTTTGGGGCATGACTCTTTCTAAAGAACATTTCGATAATTTTATCATCACATTTCTTATCATCATTTCCGCCGGGCAGACGGATTTCAAAACCCCCAACTGACGGCAATGCAAAACGTTAGCGGCAAGCATTTCACAATCTATCCAAGACTAATGCAATGAAAACGAGGGTACTTTTACAGCTTGATTTAAATTGCTTAGTTTGACGATTTAAATTATCTTTGACGACGTCATTAATATTAAATACTATGGTTGCAGTTGTAGGAACGTATCAAAACGGTTATGTCAAACTTGACAAAGACTATTCATCAAATACCCCAGTAAAGGTTATTGTTACTTTTTTGGAAGACATTCCAACTCAATCCGAAGAAGGACTGTCTTTGACGGACTTTTCATTTTCAAAAAGCCAAAAGAACTTAGAAAATTACAAGGGTTCATTCAGTGATGCAGTCATTAAAGAAAGGCGGCTTGAATTATGAAAATATTTTTAGACACATCTTCTTTATTCAAACTGTATCATACAGAAGTTGACACAGCAGACCTTGAACTGATATTTTCAAAAGTAAAGGTTACAAATATTTTTCTTTCAGAAATATCAAAAATTGAGTTTTCTTCTACAATTTGGAAAAAAGTTCGAACAAAAGAAATCACAGAGTTGGAAGCACAAACAACGCTAGATTTATTTGAATCTGACTTCGGGAAATATACTTTTATTGCAACTGACAGTATTATCATTGAACAAGCAAGAATCCTAATTTCAAAATATGGAAAGGAAGGATTAAGGACTTTAGACAGTATTCAATTATCTACTTCTGTATCATTATTTCAACAAGCGGACATATTTTTAACTGCTGACAAGCTTTTGAAATCTCTTTTTGAAGCAGAACATTTACAGACGGAAATGCCTAGCCGCTAACAATGCATTGCCGCAATTGGGGGCAGGACATTGTAACTTCAACTACAGCAACATGGCAGCAGTGGTTTGGGGCATGACTCTTTCTAAAAAACATTTCGATAATTTTTTCATCACATTTCTTATCAGCGTTACCGCCGGACGGTTTTCAAAGCCCCCAACTGACGAGAATGCAAAACTTTACCTGCATATTGCATTACAAATTATCGCAGCAACAAATGGTTGGTAAAGGACACCGACCGAAATCAGGAACGACAATTTGGGATGCACCCACCGGGTACATCTGTAAAAATATTTCCTTACCTTACTTTTCACTAAACTAATGTATCAATGAGAAAAATTATAAGTATTGGAATTTGGGTAGTAGTGTGCGTTCAACCCGGTTATGCCCAGGAAAAAGTGGACATGGTGGCCATTGAAAAGATACGGCAGGAAGGACTTAACAATTCGAAAGTGATAAAGATTGCCTTTCAGTTAACCGATGTGGCCGGGCCAAGGTTAACCAACTCGGCTGGTTATTTCAGGGCAGCTAACTGGGCAAAGAACGAACTTACTAAATGGGGCCTTACCAATGCGGTGCTGGAACCCTGGGGTGAATTTGGAAAAGGCTGGGAACTAAAAAAATCATACATCGCTTTAACCGTGAACTATTACCGTCCATTAATCGGTTTTCCAAAAACATGGACATAGGGTACCGGAGGATTAAAGGAGGCTGGCATCCTGCTGGTAAAAGCTACCGATTCAGCCAGCCTTGCAGCCTATAAGGGGCAAATGAAAGGGAAGATCATCCTGCTTTACCGAACAGATACATTAAAACAAAGTTTCGAAGCAGATGCTACACGCAGGTCGAATGACGCCTTGAAGAAAATGGAGGCAGCTACCTTGCCACCAGGCAATGACGGGCCGGCGCGCCGCAGGGGAAACCGGGGAGGCGCTACTATTGCCATCCAGTTTAAAGACATGGCTACCGCAGAAGGCGCCATAGCTTTATTGAGTATGTCGCCCAGGGGCCACGATGGTACCCTGTTTGTTCCTTTTGATTGTTAATATAGGCAATTACATTATCTGGTGCCGAATGACTGTAGGAAAATGCACCATAACCTTCTTGCCACTGAAATTTAAATTGCGTAAACTTTTTTTCTTTCACAAATTCGTTGGATGACTTTTTGATTTCCCTTACCAAGTCAGACAGGCAACACGAAGGCTTCATTCCAATCAAAAAATGAATATGGTCGGGCATTCCATTTATTGCCAGCATCTTTTGTTCTTTGTTTCTTATAATTCCTGAAATGTACTTATACAATTCTTCCTCCCAGTTTGGCTGAATGAGGCTGTTTCTGCCCTTTACAGCAAAAACAACCTGGATATATATTTGAGATAATGTACCCGGCATATTAAAAGGAGGCTATTTTGTTGATCAATGGATTCTAATTGTACGTGGTGTCGTTTGCCACTTGTAGGAAATGCCATTCAGGATAATCGTGTTTATCCCTTAATGCATTTACGGCAGGTATTCACCGGTTTTTTACAAACCATTTTTTCTCTTTTCTTTGCTCATGCCGCTTATGCAATCATCAGATTTTATATGGTTAAATCTTTACTCTTTACCCGTGTTATAAAAATGATAAAGTATTGCCGGTTTTTACCCTCTTTGGTATAAGGAATGGCTACGCCTAAAAACAGATTTTTTTTACATAGCAAGCTACTGTTTCTATTGCTTCCAATGTTTTGGCACAAATGCTTTACTAATCGCTAACTATCTTCCTTCACTGTCTGAATCTTAATGAAGTAGCCGTGCTACGCAAGGGCTATTTGGTATTGTGTTGCCTGCACTCAAATATGTTGAAATATTATTGTACTATCTTGGTTCACTAAGTTAACTTATAAAATTCGTTGGTCAAACGTCGGACCTTTAATAGTGATAGTTTACAGGCAATCCCTGAGGGCCCGGGGCATGGCTCATAAAGCGTTACTGGCTGCCTCCCCGTAAAGCAGTAGCTGTTGCGCAATGGCCGCGATGCCGGTGTAAGATTTTACCAGTGCCGCATCATTCGAAGTCCAGGGAAATGGTAACTGGAAAGCAACTTCACTGTGCCGGTATTAACCCGCTATGCAGCGTTATATAAAACACTAATCGATACAAAAGTTTAGGACAGGATATCGTAGCTTCCAGTTTCAATTGAATTGTGATCTAATGAAGAAAAACAAAAAAATAAGCCCGGAGAAGAAGGAGTTATTGTTTTGGAAAAGCAGTTTTAATATCAATTCCCTCGAGGAGATACCGGCAGAGGTAAACCACGTTGACCTAAGGGAAAGTGAAATAACCGATGAGGAAATGGGCTATATCTGCCAACGCATAAAACGAATTGGCATGCTGGATTTGCATTATACAACGGTGAGTAATGAAGGCATGGGGCACCTGCTGCAGCTGGAATGGGTAAAGGAATTAAGGTTAAAAGGAAATGCAGTGATTGATAATGGGTGTATGCCATATATTGCTAAGTTGACAGCGCTTGAATTTTTACACCTGCGGTATACTGCTGTAAATGTAACCGGGTTATTATGTTTATCTGGTTTGCCCAAACTCATTACTGTACTCCTTTCTACAGGGGAGGACGAGGCATTTGTAACAGAGCGCATGAAAGAAATTACCACCGCTTTTCCCGATTGTACTTTCCAGGTGAATGAGAAAAGCTGGTTCCCGCTACAACCCTGGGAACGATTGATGAAGGAATGGAACGGGGAGTAGTTTGCTTTAGCAGGCATCTCTTGCATAGTTGGCTAATCACCATGCTATCCTCAGTTATAAATTTCATTAGTAGGGATATTTAAAAAAATCGCACCTGTCTTCATCACAGATCAACTGGTGGTAAACGGGATGGCGAAGTACGTCGGTGTAATCCATTTTTCTTCCGTTAATTAATAGCGTACGGTAAACCAGCCTGGCTCCATGGCTGTAATCCACATACCAGTTTACATGACCGGTATACAAGGGTTGTATTGGCTGTCCATCCAACCGGTGCCAGCCATAAATGGCAACCCTGTCTGCTTTAGCGCTACTGTTAATTTTAGCGGAGATCACGATGTCTTTTTTTATTCCTGCTACCAGGCCCTTCCGGCCTTTTCGTTGCCCTTCAATTATTAAGTGGTGTTGCCACATGGTAATGCTACTATCACGGAAAGCGAACATGGGAACAGGTGCCAGTTGTACCCTTGCCTGTTGGTACACCAGGTTAACCATTTTACGTGTGGGTAAAAAGCAGTGGTAATGTGCGGCAATTTGCTGGGCCGCCATAGGAGTGAGCGGTATCCGGGCCCAATCGTCATCAGTGCCAACAGACAGGTAGTCTGGCGAAACATAAAAAACGGCACGGTGAAGTATGCCAATACGATCGCGCAGCGTGGTACTAACGGGTACGAACCTGCGAAGAAAGGAAGGTATTGCTCCACCTTGTAGCAATACAACAGCGAGCGAATCGCGGGCTTCCCATTTCCAGGTGGCTACTTTGTCATAAAAAGCCGAACCGGTAAGGGCCGAATACGGTAATGGGTTGGCAGGCAGGCGCACCCTTAGCCGGGGGGCACTGCAGGCAATAATACAGGTGGCGCAATAAAACAATAAGAAGTATTTCATAACCGGTGAATTGGCAATAACCGGCTGTAAGATAGCGAGTGAAATAATAAAAAGAACTGCCATTTTAATTGAATAAAATGGCAGTCTTTTGTGCTGGTGTGTAGGGTATTTATAACTATCCTTTAATTACTTTTTGATTGTTGATGACAATACCATTTACAACGAGTTGTGCGATATAAATGCCTCTTGGCAAGCTACCCAGGCTATTCACCTGCAGGGTATTTTGCCCTTTTGAAATGGTTATATTACGCGAAGTCATTGTTTGTCCGGAAGTGGTTTGAAGCCGAAAGGTAGCGCTACCCTGGTGTGCCGCCTCAAAGGAGATGGAAAGATTTTCATGAAATGGGTTGGGAGCCACCTGCATTCCGTTGCGGGTACTGCCCTGTAGTTTTACCAGGATGGTTTTACTGTAGTTATAATCACCTTTTACATCCACCTGTTTTAACCGGTAGTATACCATCGATTTGCCTGCCAGCATCGGCGCCTGGTCGCGGTAACCATAAAACATATTGCCTTTTTCTACCGACAATGCATCCATTACCATCGCCACCATTGAAAAGTGGATACCATCCAGGGAACGCTCTACTTCAAAATGGTTGTTATTAACTTCCATATCAGTAGCCCAGTTAAGTGTAATTTTACTGTCGGCAGACATTGCATCAAAAGACAGGTAGTTTACGGGTAATACAAAATAGTTATTCATTACCAGGCGTTTAAAATAGATGCAATTGAGCCTTTCAGTGGCTGATGGGCCATCGCCAAAAACCCTGGAACCTAGTTTCAATTTAACTTTCTCCTTCCCCTGGTATAAAAAAGTAATACGTACATCCAGTGCCGAGGTATCAATACTTGGCCTGTTAACAATGGGAGCCTGCGCTTCCAGTCGTCCGCCAGGCAATTCGGTTAGGGTGAGGTAGGATGGGTTAGGAAGGTTATACCCTGTATGTCCATCCGACTCAATAAATTCTCCTGTTACAGAATTATCTCCATCCACATCAATGGCAGCAATATCAAGGCAGGGAAAATGAAATTTATCTCCAGCCGTGGTTTTAAAGGAAATTTCCCAGTCGATCCACGACTTGTTACCTGCAGGGGCACCTGGCCCTTTAATGATGGGTTGCCAGGCATCACTATATCCCTGCCCTGGAGTTTCCATACTAATAAGCGTAGCTCCGCCATTTAATTTTTCCAATTTAATATAGCAGTCGATTCCAGGGGCTACATTGGGAAATTTATAGGTAGCACCTTCTGAAAGTGCTGTGCCGGCCACCAACACGGGGTTAACAAACCTTAAACTTGGGGCAACACATTGTGCTTGTGAACGATGGTGGATAATTGATAAAAGGAGCAGCAGGGACAAGGTAAAGATTTGTTTCATACAAGAAATTTTTGGGGGTTGAAAATATGTTGTTAGTTTTCCTGGATGCTAATACTACATCCTATGAGATGCCAAAAATTACATGGCTCATTTTCAATCTGTTACACATGAGGTGGAGATGCCGTCATTCCAAATACCGGAAAAAGTTTATCTAAACTGGAAGTTAAATGCATTGCCCCGGTTACCGGCAGACGATTCATGGCAAAGGACATTAATAAGCGTCAAAAGGGCTTACCTCAAACGGGAAGCCAATGAAGATGGGTAATAACTTTTGAAATTGAAGCGTAGGGAGAAACAGATAACTATGCTGCCAGGTACAGCTTAGCGTAATTACAGCAGATTTATAAAAGCCAAAGAAGGGAAAGAATGCTTCCCCTCTTTGACACCCGGGTGAATGGGTAAATTTATTAACGCTGGGCAAACAACCATTTCAGCAATCCCGGCTCGGCAAAGGTGCTATCCCAGCTATTGTGGTTGGCCATCGGGTATAGCGTAAATTTAACCCGCGCCCCTGCTTTTTTTAAGGCGGTATGCATACTGGCCGAAAATTCAGGCAACACGACATCATCTTTACCCCCATGAAATAGCCACCATTTAGTACCGGTTAATTGTGCTGCGGTGGCGGGATGCGCACCACCGCAAATAGGAATAGCGGCTGCAAATACGCCAGGTTTTCTTCTTACCATTTCAAAAACTCCCATACCGCCCATCGATAATCCCATAGTATATACCTGGTCTTTTTTAATAGGGTACCTCACCATCAAATGTTCCAGCAGGCCAATGGCCAATTGCATCGATCCCGAAGGTTCACCGCCTGGTATAAAATAAAAATTACGTTTACTTTGTTGAGTAACTTCAGACACCATCTGCACATTACTCCAGTAACTTTTGGCATTGCATTGCGGAAATACAACAATCGCGGGATAGTTTTTACGAATACTATCCGCCAGGAACAAACGGCCACCAAGGGCCAGTTGTTTTTCATTGTCCCTTCCGCTTTCGCCCCTGCCATGCAGGAAAAACACCAGTGGGTATTTTTTACCCGGGTCGAAGTTTTCGGGAAGTAAAATCCGGTAAGGCAGGGTATCCCCATTTTGTATAAACCAATGTTTTTGATACTGGTCCAGGTCCTGCGCTGCTGCTGCCAGCCCGGTACAAAAAATTGTCAATAGCAACAGCCACATCCTTATCATCCTGGTATTATTTTTATTTAAATGGAGTTGCATAATGGTTATTATTTAACGATCATCAATTAATTGGGTGTAAACAATACCTGCCGGATAATGAAATTATGCCGGGGGTCGTTTATTTGCTGGTTGATATAAGGAGAGAAGGTAGTTACCTTCAATGTTTTCCTTTTAAAATCCATGTCGAGTATTCTTAGCCAGCCATTGCCACCCTTTATGGAACCTTTTACACCTTCCTGGTAATTGGCCAGCAGTTGGTAAACAGGGTTACCCGCTTCATTGATACTCACCAGGGTGCCAACACCCGTATTCAATACATGGCCGGAAAAAACAAACCGGATGCCCGGGTACTTTTTTACCAGTTTTTCCCAAATGCCTTCGCCATCGTTTACGGCAGCGGCCCCTGTATCTTTTCCCACACCATAGTCCTGTGGCCGCCAGTTATCGCCAGCTCCCTGGCGGGTACTGTCGGAATACATATAACTATGAGTGTTGATGATTACGGTATGGCGCGGATGTTGCGCAATGATGCCGCCGGCCCACTGTAATATGCTGTTACGTGGACCAAACTCCAGCGTAAGGACCAGCCAGTTGATCCTGCCAGTTTTAAAACGATAGAATGCATTGTCCATTTTGCCGGGTTCAGCTACGCCGCCAAAGCCTGGTAGCTGCAGCATTTGTGTTAAAGGGAAGGTAGTATTGAACAGGGTAGTATTACGCGTATCTGCAAATTTACCTGCGGCACTTCCCATATCGTGGTTACCTGCGGCCAGCACGTAGGGTACCTGTTGATTAAGTTTGGAAAAGGCCCTTTGTATAAATTCCCATTCTTGTTGATTATTGTTTTGCGTAAGGTCGCCCTGCTGCAGTACAAAATCAATTTGTTGACGGTTAGCGTATATCCAATCAATTTGTGCTTCCAATACTTCAGGATATTTTTCAGCATAGGTTTGGGTATCCGGCAGCAACACAATCCTTGCCTGGTGCATTTTACCGGAGCACGAAACAAGCAATAGGAACAAGGCCGCAATGGGCAGGCATTTAATCATCATTATTGTTTTGTAAGTTTCCAGTTAAACGGGGCGCCAGTAACCGATGGCAGTTGACGATGCCCCATGGGAACCCATGCTTTTTTATTTTTATGGACGGGCCGGTGTTAATTCCGTTGCCTTGGATTGTTGCAGCCAGGGACTTTCGAAGCCCAGCTTTTTTAACCCCTGTTGTATTTCCGGGCTACTCATAAACAGCTTCCATAACAGGCCCGTGCGGTGATTTTCCATCATTACCACAATTGGCCCCTGGTCGATGGCAAGGTACCTGGTAGGATACCAGCTGGCCGTTTCGCTAAAGGCATCATAAAAACCAAAGGGTCCAAATAGCTTATCTTTTTTATTTGTGTACCAGTTTTTCATAGCAGCCATCGATTGTTGCGGCGTGTAGGGAAAAGAGGACAGCGCCGCCGTGGGCGAAATTACCCCAAGGTCTTTTTTCTCTCCCGGAGCATGTGCCGCATAACCCCTAACGGAATAACTGGCCGTTAAACCCCAGCTATCGGGGCCGTATCCCTTATACCCGTTGGTATTATTTACGCACCAGGTATAGTTGATCATGGTATGATTTTTATTCTCTTCCCAATAACTGGCATATTTATCTTTCAATTTACGGGGATCTAAACCGAGGTAAGAGTAATGCGCCCAAAATAACGGGCCTCCATATTGGGTAGCACCATTATGATTTAACTGAAGCGGGAAACCAAAAGGCGCCACGTTGGTAGTGATAGCACCGTTTTTTGCCCATCCTTCATGGTATACTTCAGCAGGCACACCATGGGTAGGTGAAGCGGCCGCCAATATATACATTATCAGGCATTCGTTGTACCCGGTAACAGGGAAATTTTGCTTCCATTGGTTAGTCGGGCTCCAATGCCAGTACAATACATTTTTGCCATTGCGGTACCAGTCAAATTCCACTGCTTTCCATAACTGGTCAATTCGTGTAGCCAGTATTCGCTCCGTAGCATTGCCCTTGTTAAAATACTGGCGTACACAAAGCAAGCCCTGTAACATGAAAGAAGTTTCTACCAGGTCGCCCCCATCATCAAACCTGCTAAATGGTTTTACCTTGCCGGTTTCCCCGTTCCACCAATGCGGCCAGGCACCATGAAAGCGGTCCGCGGTTTCCAAAAAGCCAACAATTTTTTCCAGCCGTG
>JBBQOJ010000056.1:0-9225 GCA_038330815.1 Chitinophagales bacterium
TGCAATAACGGCCGATGAAACTAATTTAACAACGGCGAGGGAGTTTGTTGCCCGGTTGTGTAGGGCTACTCCACATTGCAGCATCGTGCTGCTGTTAGCCTCGCTCGCTACCGATTGGCATATCCCAGGAAGTGGCTACCAGCAGCAAATGTTTGAAAAAGACCAGCCATTAGTGCCCAACTCAATCGTAGTGGTACCCCCGGGAAACATGGTTGCTATCACTGGTGGCAGGCTACGTTTGGTAGCCTACCATGCAAAGGTTGCTTTCAATGTAGTAACAGACCTGTTGCTGTATTCCCTTGTTGCCGAAAAAAAAGCTGGTGCTGTTGCCATACAACTAACGGCAGGTATCCCTTCTACCGGTGCCCTGCTTGCCACAACAATGGCCGGTGGATTTTCAATAATAAAAGAGGATAACTACCGGTATAGTATAAACGAACCTATTACTGCAACGGTAAATACCGTTACCGAAGCGGTGTTGGCAGTGCAACAATTTATTGTACACCGCTTCCCGGGCAATACCACCATGCCAGTGCCTCCCATCAACAGCAATACTGCGGCCGACATTGCTGCGGCGGCAACACCCATTGCGACCGAACCAATGGCCCGGCAGGAACTCGAAAAAGCGATCGGCGACCTGAACAGAATAATGGATGCCTCACTTGACCTGATATTTACTATCAACCCCGGGGGAGATTTTGCAAAAGTGAGTACGGCCGTAGAAAGAATGACTGGTTATACGCCTTCCGAAATAGCCGGTACTAAATTCATTGACCTGGTAGTAGCAGAAGACATTGCGGCTACGCAGCAGGCAATGCATGAACTGCGGGGAGGCACCACAAAAACAGCCGTTGAAAACCGCTGGCGCCGGAAAGATGGAATGGTCGTACCTATTGAATGGTCGGGCAGGCTTGACGAAGCAGATCAATTACTGCATTGCATAGCACGTGATGTTACAAAACAAAAAATATCGGCCGAAGAAAAAGAGTTTGAACAAAAAAACAAGGAGGCGCTCATCAACAGTACTTCCGACCTGATATGGAGCATCAACAAGGAGTACAAACTTATCACGGCCAATAAGCCGTTCCTAAATGCCTTTCAGCAATATTCCGGTGCGCCTCTTACAACCGGGGATTCCATCCTACTCAACGATATAAATAATCGCGCCAATCGCGACTATTGGGAACAGCTTTATTGCAGGGCCTTATCGGGCGAAAATTTTAATGTCCGGGTCTTCAACCCTGCTATTGAAGGCCGGGATGAAACCTGGATTGACACTTATTTTACCCCAATATTGGATGGCGATGAAATCATTGGAGCTGCCATCTATTCGAGGGACATTACCGAAAACCACTATACGCTTCAACGATTGCAGCAAAGCGAGCAACGCTTCCGGGGTTTAATTGAACACAGTGCAGACATGCTCACGCTTATCAATGCAAGCGGTATGATGGAATATGTTAGTGCCGCTGTGCAACGAACTTTTGGCTATGCCGATGAGGACCTGCGTCCGATGGATGCGATGGAGATTGTTCACCCGGATGACATACCTATTGCCCGTTCCTTTTTGCAGCGCAGTTTTAGGCAACCCGGCCAACCGATCGATATTGTTTTCAGGAATTTAAAAAAAGATGGAAGTTCCATTTGGGTGGAAGGTACCATCACCAATATGCTTCAGGTGGCAGGTATAAATGCCGTGGTGGTAAATTTTCGCGACATCACCGAACGTAAAAAGTTGGAAGAGGTGTTGCGGGCATCAGAAGAAAAGTATCGGCTGTTGTTTTATGCCCATCCCTTAACGGTATGGATTTATGATATCAACACATTGGAAATACTGGATGTAAACCAATACGCCATCAACAATTATGGCTACACCCGCCCGGAGTTTGAAGGCCTTTACCTGCAACAGGTAATGGGTAAGGCCGACATAGAACACCTGGCCGCACTTCATCAACAGGATAATCACGCAGAAAATATTATCTCTATTGGCACATGGCGGCATCGTAAAAAAAATGGGGAGGTGATGCTGATGGAAATGTCGGGCCAACGCATCCGCTTCAATGAACGTGACTGTATGATTGTTGCCTGTAAGGATATCACCCGGCAACAGGCGATAGAGGAAGCGCTTCAACTAAGTAATGAACGCTATGCCTACGTAACCCGCGCCACTTTTGATGCCATTTGGGATCGGGACCTGCTGATGGACACCGTTTATTGGGGTGAAGGATTTGAGACCCTTTTTGGATACAACACCCACCTTCATTCAAACATCTCTTCAGGTTGGAAAAGTTATATTCATCCCGAAGATGCGCAGCGGGTGATGGAAGGCATTACCCGCTTTATTGAAGGAAACGGTAGTAACTGGCTGGATGAATACCGGTTTCGTAAAAGCAACGGCGATTATGCGATAGTTACAGACAGGGGCCTGGTGGTACGGGAAGAAAATGGCAGGGCGGTAAGGATGATTGGCACCATGCAGGATATCACCCGTAAAAAACTGGAAGAGCAACAACTCAGGTTATTTGAATCGGTGGTTACCAATATTAATGATGGGGTATTGATCACCGGCCATCCTGCCATTGAAGGTGGCACACCAGCCATAGTTTATGTAAACGATGCATTTACAAGGTTGACAGGTTACCCTGGGAACGAGTTGGTGGGGCAAGCAGCAAATAAACTATTCGGCACTAAATCGTCGCCAAGAACCCTGGCCCGGCTGAAAAACTGTATCCGTGAAAATGCTCCCTGTGAATTTGAGATAATCAGTTATAAAAAAAATGGAGAGGAATGTTGGATAAATTTTTCCATTGTGCCGGTACGTAACAATGCACAGGAGGTGGTGCATTGGATCGCCATTGCAAGAGATATTACCCATCGCAAAAAACAGGATGCTGAAAAAGAATTATTTATTGAACTGGTGCAGGCATTAGGCAAATTGGAACTAGGCTACGCCTGGACAACAATACTGGCCACCATTGGTGAGTATACGGGCTTTCAATACGGAGAAGCCTGGCAGGTAAACTTCGACCAATCTGACCTGCTGTTAAACGGGCGCTGGAATAATAACCCGACAAAAGCGCTACCCCCCACCGGCTATATCAAAAAAATTCGCATAGGCGAAGGAATAACAGGAAAAGCATGGCAAACACCCTATGTAACTTTTGAAAATAAGGTAACTAACAATAACGCCTACCTGTCGAAGCAACTTGCGATAGACTATGGCCTTAACAGCGCTGCCTTTATCCCTGTTTTATTCAATGGTCAAACCATTGCGATGCTCTCTTTTTACAGCACCCTGGATGCAATTGACCCCATTGGCATCCAATCATTGTTTGATACCATTAGTCAACAATTGGGCCCCTATGTTCAAAGCAAAAAAGCAGAAGCGGAATTGGCCAGGTTCTTTGATCTCTCTCCCGATTTTCTGGCCATTGCAGGCACAGATGGCTACTTTAAAAAAATCAATCCTGCATTTTCTAAAATTCTTGGATACACCAAAGAAGAGTTATTTTCCAAACCCATCGCCTATTTTACCCATCCAGATGATCGGGAAGTAACCCAACACAAAAGAGAGGGTTTAAAAGAAGGAATGCCCTTAACAAATTTTGAAAATCGTTATCTTACCAGGAATGGCGAAACCAGGTGGTTTTACTGGACCTCAACACCGCTTGCAGAAGAAGGGCTGATTTTTGCCGTGGCAAAAGAAACCACCGAAAAAAAGAAACTGGATGAAGAACGAAAGCGATTGCTCGAAAGTATTTCTGACTACTTTTTTGCCCTGGATACTGACTTAAATTTTACTTACCTGAATTCTGTTACTGCCGCCCTGCTGGGTGAAGCCCACCATTCGCTGGTTGGTAAAAACATATGGGAGGCCTGGCCCCATTTAAAAGAAGGTATGTTTTTACAATCGATGCAACAGTCCAATGCGTCGAGGGAACCTGTTGCTTTTGAGTTTTATGATGAGCCAAGGAACAATTGGTTTGAAGGAAGTTTTTATCCCTCCGAAGATGGCCTCTCCGTATTTTTCCGCTCCTTCAACGACCGAAAACTTGCCGAACAGGCACTGCAGGAGGCGTTCAAAGAAAAGGACACGATCCTTGAAAGTATTGGCGATGGTTTTTTTGCCGTGGATAAACAATGGACAGTTACCTATTGGAATAAGATGGCGGAACAAATGTTAACTACCACAAGGGAAGATATTGTAGGAAAAAACCTGTGGGAAAATTTTAAAGAGGCAGCGCAACTTCTATTTTACGATCAATACCAAAAGGCGATGGAAAAAAACGAGCCTGTTCATTTTGAAGAATATTATTCGCCTTTGAAAATATGGCTTGATATCAGTGCCTACCCCTCCCGTGACGGGCTGTCGGTTTATTTTAAGGATATCAGTGTACGCAAGGAAGCTGCTGAAGCCATTCGCACCAGTAACGAACGGTACAACCTGGTAGCCAAAGCCACCAATGATAATATCTGGGACTGGAACCTGGAAAGTAACCAGGTAACCCGACCGGGTAAACGCCTGGAAACGAATTATGGTTACCCTCCCCAGGAAGATGGGGAAGTAGATGTATTCTGGAGTACCCATGTGCATCCGGAAGACTGGATATTGATGACCCAAAAACGAAATGCATTATTAGCCAACCCTGCTGAAACGTTTTGGGAAGATGAATACCGCTTCCTGACTACCTCCGGCGACTACGCCTTTGTTTATGATAAAGGCTACATTATCCGGGATAGGCACGGAAATGCGATCCGCATGATAGGAGCCTCCCAGGATGTTACGAGAGAAAAACGGCAGGTGAATGAGATCATCCGTATTAAACAAAACCTTGATTCACTCATCAATACCACTTCCGACCTTATCTGGTCTATTAATTCAGGGTTACAAATTATTGCCGCCAATGCAGCTTACGTTGAAGTGATATACACCCTCACCGGTCATCCTATAAAAGAGGGTGACCAGGTAATTTACCCTTCACCCAATAAAGAGATGCAGTCCAATTGTACCCAATTATACCAGCGGGCTTTATCCGGTGAAACCTTTCATATGGAAGATTCATTTCACCTACCTGGCACTAACGGTATACAACACTCGATAATTTCATTTTCGCCCATCATTAATAAAGATGGCAATATATCGGGCGTGGCGTGCTTTGCCAAAGACATTACCGACCTGAAAACAGCAGGCGCCAAATTACTGGAACTAAACAATTCACTAGAAAAAAGAGCAGCAGAACTAGCCATCTCCAATGGCGAATTGGAAAGATTTGCCTATGTTGCCTCCCACGATTTACAGGAACCACTGCGCATGGTGAGCAGCTTCCTGCAGTTATTACAGCGAAAATACAATGACCAGCTGGATGAAACAGCCCGGAAGTACATTCATTTTTCGGTGGACGGTGCGGAAAGGATGAAACAGTTAATTAACGACCTGTTGCAGTATTCAAGGGTGGGCACTTCCTCATTGGAGATTACGCAGGTAAACATGGAAGAAGTAATGGAGGATGTACTGCTGTTGTTTAGAAACGAAGTGCATACCATCGATGCTGAAATAATCATCGGACCAATGCCCGTGATCGAAGCCGGTAAATCGGCTATGGCGCAACTGATGCAAAACCTGGTAGGCAACGCGCTTAAATACCGGAGCATCGAAAAACCCATGGTAACCATTAGCGCAAAGGAGCTGCCCGATGCCTGGGAATTTATGGTAAAAGACAACGGCATCGGTATCGATGCCCAATACAGGGAAAAAATCTTTGTTATTTTCCAGCGCCTGCACAACAAGGATCAATTTAACGGAACGGGCATTGGACTGGCTATTTGCAAAAAGATCATTGAACGCTACCAGGGTAAAATATGGGTGGAGTCTGAGTTCGGTAAAGGAAGTAAGTTTATATTTGCAATACCCAAAAGGTATTAATGTTACCATGAACCCTATACACATTTTACTGGTGGAAGACAATGAAGGAGATGTCCTTCTTACTATGGAAGCCCTGAATGAAGGAAAAATTAGAAATAAAATATCGGTAGTGAGGGATGGGGAGCAGGCCATCCGGTTTGTAAACCAGGAAGGTGAATACCTGGAATCCCCAAGGCCTGATTTAATTTTGCTGGATATCAACCTTCCACGGATAGATGGAAAAGAGGTATTAGTGTACATTAAAACCCACCCCTTGCTCAAATCGATTCCGGTTGTTATGCTAACCACCTCCACTTCAGAAAAAGACATTATTGATTCCTATAAAAATTACGCCAACTGTTATATTTCCAAACCGGTTAACCTGGATAAGTTTTTTGATGTGGTTCAAAAAATTGAACATTTCTGGATTTCCATTGTCCATCTTCCAAAAAATGACTAAGTATGCTATTGAACACAGCGATCAATATCTTAATGGTGGAAGACAATACCGGGGACCAGTTTTTATTGAAAGAGCTGTTAAATGCATCTGACATCAATGTAAAAAATTTATTTTCCGCCATCCGCCTTGACAATGCCCTGGAAAAACTAAAGGAACCGATTGACATTATCCTGCTTGACCTTTCCCTTCCCGATAGTTCGGGCATCGACACCTTTAACAACATCATTCAACACGCCGGCAAAACACCGGTGGTTATTTTATCAGGACTAACGGACACGCGTATGGCCCTTGACGCCATTACCCTCGGCGCACAGGATTACCTGATAAAGGGCGACTTTGATGAAAAGTTATTGGCTAAAACCATCCGTTACAGTATTGAGCGCAAGCGTAACATGGAGGCCTTACAGGAAAGTATTGAACGCTACAATTTGGTGAGCATGGCCACCAACGACATGGTATGGGACTGGAACCTCCTCACCGGGGAAATTTACCGCAATGTAGAAAGCTGGAATAAAATATTTGGAAGTGCACTAACGGAACTTGGTCCCACGCAGCAACTCTTTATCAATCGAATTCATCCCGATGATGTGGTGGCCACCCTGCAAAAAGTGCAGGATATATTAGCCAACCCGCAACAATTTAAATTCGATATCGAGTGCCGCATCATCAAAAACGATGACAGTGTGGGGTATATAAGTGACCTGGGCTATATTATTCGCGATGAGCAGGGCAAGGCCACCAGGGTGATTGGCGCCACTCAAAACATTACAGAGAGAAAAGAAGCGGAAGCCATCCTAAAATCTTCCGAAGAGCGCTACCGTTATCTTTTTAATAATAACCCCGCCTGCATCATCATCTGGGACCTGGCAAATTTTGATATACTGGAAGTAAACGATTCCACAATTGAGCAATACAACTACACAAGGGAAGAATTGCTTCAACTCACTGTACTCGACCTGGATATGGAAGATGAATCGCATGAATTAAGGGAACTGGCGTTAAAAGCGAAAGCGAATGTATTTTTCAAAGTAACTACCACCTGGAAACACAAAAACAAAGGCGGCGATGGTTTATTTATGGAAATCACGTCGAACCGCATAGAATACAAAGGGAAGGCAGTGATACTGGCACTTGCTTACAATGTAACAGAGAAGATATTGCTGGAGAAAAAATTCGAGGTGGAACACCTGATGAGACAACAGGAAATCACCGAAGCAGTAATTACCGCCCAGGAAAAAGAACGGCAGGAAATTGGTGGCGAATTACACGACAATGTGAACCAAATACTGGCGAGCTCAAGGCTATACCTGGGTTTGGCAAAACGCGACCTCAAACAAACCAATCTTTTTTTGGATGAAACAGAAATTTTGATATCGTCGGCCATTGCGGAAATCCGCACCCTCTCTCATTCCTTAATTCCCCCTTCACTGGATGATTCTGAACTTGCCGAAGCATTGGGGAATATCATTGCTACCATTTCTAAAACTGGTTCTATTAAAGTGCATGCCGACCTAAGCCTGTTTAAAGAAAATTGCACCTCGGATAAATTGAAGCTGGGCATCTACAGAATTGTACAGGAGCAGTTTAATAATATCCTGAAATATGCCAGGGCCACCGAAACCTACCTTACCCTTGCTCATGAAAACGACCGCATCGTTTTGCATATCCGCGACAATGGAGTGGGTTTTGACAAAACAAAAAAAACGGCAGGGGTTGGATTGCTTAATATAAAAACCAGGGCCTCCCTGTTTAATGGTGATGTGAATGTGATTACAGCTCCGGGAAAGGGCTGCGAACTGGTGGTTGCTTTTAAACAGGAGATGAAATAAGTTTCACCGGTTGACAATTATTTGTAATTACGGGGCGCCCATCGCTTTGATTGATTTTAGCCGTTACATTACCAGGGAATCGCCTTGCATGCAATGCCCATCGCTACCTTTTTTTATAGATAAAATGTTCTACCCAATTAGTTCTTAAGACGGGGATACCATTCACCTGGCGGCTTTCAATCATTATTGCGGCTACGTTGAATAAATCACTGCCATAACTACTGCTGTAGTTGGGTTGGTAGTATATCTTTTCATCGGGGGTGACACTGCAAGCAAGCATATTACCTTCATAGCCTGATAATCTCCCAGATTTTTCTCATGGGCTATGATTTTCTTAGACCGATGTTGATTTTATGATTGTGGTACGTGGCTGTTCCTACTGTTCTTTTTGTTTTTATAAACAGTCAGTTTCAGCTTTAATGAATCTTTTTCCTTCACCAGTTTTTCAACGGTGGCGGAAAGATCTTTTACTTGTGTAATTAGTGTTTTTATTAAAATTGCTGTATGCACCAATGCATATATTTTATCAATGCAAAGGTGGAACTTAAAAATGGCTGAAACCGATATTGCCATGCATTTTAATGCACAAATCAATATTTTTATACACAAAAAATGCATGGAAAAACAGCATTTTTAAAAACATCCTTCTACAATCAAATAGCTGAAATTTTTAAAAATATTTTTTGATGTACGAAGCTTGCAAAGGCAGGTTAAAATACCGGATGTAGATAACAATGCGATCTCTAAAAACGGAATAAAATGATGACACAAAGGGGCTGAGTAGTTACGTTGCTCTTATCATAAAAAAAATCCGATTTCAGCTTCTGCTGCAGCGGCAGTTGCCAAAATTTTACTTATATAATGCACCAGAAGAAGGAAGTTATCTTGAAAGAAGATAGCATTTATACGGAACAAGGCTTTTGCCTACGACACGGATAGCAATAACCATCAGCGACCCAAAAGGAGCAATTGATTGTCACTAAAATGCTTTTACCATTGCAGGCGGGTTTTAAAATGATTCCAATACTGCTAAC
>JBBQOJ010000057.1:0-9005 GCA_038330815.1 Chitinophagales bacterium
TCTGGAAGGGAGAAATAGCCTACCGCTCGCAATCGTACGATGCTTCTATCCGATTCCTGAATAAGTACCTCGAAAGTGGCGCACCCCTGCAGGGAGAAGCAACACCGGCCGCAGCTAAATACGATATCGGGTACAGCTGGATGAAAAAAGAAGACTACCGCCAGGCTTTAACTTATTTTGAAAGCATCGGCAAATCCGCTACCACCGCGGGTGCCATGGAGCAGGATGCTTATCTCCGTGCTGCCGACTGTTATTTTATGTTGCGTGATTTTACCAAAGCCAATAGTATGTACGAAACCGTCATCAATAATGCCTTGCCGCAAAGTGACTATGCGTTGTTTCAGAAATCGATGATTGCCGGTATCAGAAGCGCTGGCGCTAAAATAACGGTATTAAACAGCCTCGGTCGTATTTATCCCACAAGCAACCTGGTGCCTGATGCCAATCTTGAAATAGCACTTACCTATATCGCCGACGAAAAGTTCCGCGAAGCAATACCTTACCTGGATAAGGTATTAGCTGCGCCCAATGGCGGTGGTTTAAAGCCAGTGGCGTATGCAAAGCTTGGCCTGGCCAATTATAACCTCAACAACAATGCGCAGGCCCTTACCAATTACCAACAACTCATTCAACAGTATCCTCAATCGCAGGAAGCAAATGATGCCCTTGAAACCATAAAAAACATTTATGTTGAAGAGGGTAAGCCAAATGATTATGTAGATTTTATGCGAAAGAACGGCAAAAATATTTCTGTCAATGAAGCGGATTCGCTTACCTACACTTCTGCGGAATTAAGGTACAATGCCGGCGATTGCGTGGCGGCTATTACGGCTTACAACAACTACCTGGCGCAGTATCCCAATGGCGCTTACGCATTGGAGGCCAATTATTTTAAAAGTGAATGTTATTTTAAAGCAAAGGATTGGCAGAATGCATTAGCCGGTTATAGTAATGTAAATAGCAAGGGCTATAATAAATACTTTGAAGCAGCCACTTTATCTGCTGCGCGAATCGCCTATTTTGAATTAAAGAATTATGCTACGGCCAAACAGTTTTTTACATCGCTGTCCAAATCTGCCATTAACCAGGACAACCAGCTGGAAGCCTTGCGCGGATTGGTCAGGTGCAATCACCAGTTGAAAGAATATACGGAAGCCAACGAAGCAGCCAGGGAATTACTTACCCGCAAAGGATTAAGTACGGATGATAAATCAATTGCCTTCCTGGTGCTTGGAAAATCGCAGCAGGTAAACAATGATTGCGCTGGCGCCATCGCTTCCTTCCGTTCCTGTGCGGCCATAAATAAATCTGCCTGGGGCGCTGAAGCACGTCATGAACTGGCTGCCTGTTATTTTAGCAGTGGCAATCTTCCTGCTGCAGAAAAAGCGGCCCTGGCAACCGTGAAGGAAACTGGTAGCTATGATTATTGGGTCACCAAATCCTACCTGCTCATCGGTGATATCTTCATGCAGCAAAAAGATTATTTCAATGCAAAGGCTACCTATCAAAGTGTTGCTCAAAATTCTGTGATTGATGAATTGAAAACGGCAGCGCAGCAAAAATTTGAGAAGGCAATTGCAGCGGAAAAACAAGCATCTAAAATTGACTAATGGTGGATGGCCTACCCTGGCGGAAGGGTAGTTTAATAACCAAGCTATAAATAATTACACTCATTGATATGACTACCAAAAGTATAGTAATACTATTTTTTCTTTGTAGCTTAAGCTATGTAGTATTGGCCCAGCGTGATACTGCCAGGAAACAAACAATAGATATTACTTCCAGTTATAAACCGGTATTAAGAAATAGTGTGAAGGTGAACTTTTCCGCAGCCAACCTTCCCGCGGATACCTTCAGGAGAGTAGGGCCCTATTTGGTGCCACCCCAGAATTTGTTTTATACTTACCAGCCGGTATCACTAAAACCGCTGGCCTTATCGCAGGATACCTTGTTGGAAATGGGTATTAGAAATTACCTGAAGGCAGGTGTAGGAAACCTGTCAACGCCCTATGTGAACGCAGGCTTTAGTTTTGGCGATGGAAAAACATCCCTCGTAAATTTATACGCTGATTTTATTTCCTCTAAAGGTAAAATAGATAACCAGGATTATACCCGGTTGAACATTAAAGGCAGCGCCAGTTACTTCACTGATAAAAATGAAATTTATGGAAGTGCTGCCATGCTAAACCAGGATTTTGCGTTGTATGGCTATGATCACAAAGTTTATAATTACGCCAAGGCTGATGTATTGCAACGTTTCCAGGATATCAGTTTAAAAGCGGGTTTGCGCAACAAGGAGGTTACAGCAACCGGCATCAATTACAACCCCAATGTGGAAATCAGCATCTTCAATAACCAGAAAAAGCTAACAGAAAGTTCGTTGGTTATCGATGCACCGGTAGAAAAAACCTTTAATGAGGTGTTTTCTGTAAAAGTGGCAGCAAAGGCAGACATCACCTCCTATACCTCTAAAAATCTGTCCACAGATGTAAAGTTTAATAATACCATTTTTACGCTCTCGCCCGAATTGATTTATACCAATGAGTCGCTGAACATTCATGCAGGGATAAGCCCATCGTGGGACAATGGGCAGTTGACGGTTTTCCCAAATATCTACGGTGAGGCCCAGGTACCTGGAAAAGCTTTTTTAGTGCAGGCTGGTTTTGTTGGCCGGTTCTTAAAAAATACCTACCGTAATTTATCTGCCATCAATCCATACCTGGCTACTTTTACCAGTCAGCAAAATACTTCAGAAACGGAGTTGTATGCAGGGATCAAGGCATCTGCCGGCAATCATTTTAACTTTAGTGCAAAGGCCGGATTGATCCGCTACAAAAATCTGCCTTTTTATATCAATGATACGGCAACAGATGGCAAGGCATTTATCATCAGCAATGAAAGCGAAGTGAACGACCTTCGCATTCATGCAGACATGAGTTTTATCAGCCAGGATAAATTCACCATCACTGCCGGGCTTACCTTTAATGGATATACCGGTATGAAAGACAATGACAAGGCATGGGGTACCATCCCCCTGGATATTACCGCTTCCATGCGCTGGTGGGCATTTGATAGGGTTGTGCTGAAAAGTGATTTCCGGGCGTTTACCGGGGGCCCGTATGTACTCAGAAACAATATTCAACGCACACTAAGCGGCGCCGCCGACCTGAGTGCCGGCGTAGAATTTGCCATTAACAAACAATTTAGTGCGTGGCTGGATGTAAATAATATCTTCAACAATCAATATGAGCGCTGGAACGCTTACCAGGTATACGGCTTAAATGTATTGGGTGGTGTTATCTATAAATTTTAGTAAACCAGTAGTAAGTACATCGTACATTGTGCTAGAGTTTCTTCAGGTATCCCCCAACTGGCAAGAGTTGAAAAATATTTTATTTTTAACTACCCAATTTCATATCGCCGGGGTATCTTTAACCCGTTATTTAAAGCCATGTACCAGATAATCGCACCGACATTATTTCATACAAAGCGTTGCCGTTTACCCGGTATTGGTACCCTCGAAATGCTTACCAGTGCTGCTTCCGTTGATTTTATCAATAATACCATCCATCCGCCGGAGCAACAAATTCAATTTAAGTCAGCAGATAAATTTGGAAACGATTTTAATGAATTTAGCGCTATCAGTGAATTATTACATAAGGAGTTAGAGGAACATGGGCACTTTTTCCTAAAGGGTATTGGCAATTTTACCAGGGAGGAAACGGGCAAGATCCAGTTTACAGCGGTAACCCTACATCCTGCATTGGCCCAACCGGTAATAGTCAACCGCGTAACCAGGCGGGACGCAAGCCACCCTTTATTGGTAGGCGATCAACAAACAACCAATGTTGAAATGACTGGTTTTCTTAATGAACCAGCTACTTCAAAAAGCAACTGGTGGATGGGGGCTGCAATATTAGCGGCTATCGGTATCGCGGTATTGTGCTACTACGTTTATAAAAACGGCTTTTACTCCTTTGGGAATGCATTGCCAATTTAATATAGGGTAACAGATAACCTTTTTATCACTAGTTAAGGGAAATTTCAAAAAGCTTTGGCCAATGTTTTCCGGTGATGTACATTTTTTTGGCGGTACTGTCCCAGGCAATACCATTTAATACCTCATTGTCATTGGGAACGAAACCCTTTGAGTATTGACGAATGATGCCCGGCAATTGAATGTTTCCCACCACATGCCCATTGGAAGGATCAATTTTTAAGATCACATCATTGCCGTATACATTGGCAAACAGGAAGCCATCGATATACTCGAGTTCATTAATATTTCTTACCGGCCCATAGTTATCGGTTACCTGGCGGGTAGCATTTATGCGCAGGTCGTCAGGATTAACAAAATACAGGTTGGCAGAACCATCGCTGATTATTAGTTCCTTATCGGTATGCGTTATTCCCCATCCCTCATAGTTCCATTTAAACGTTTTGATAGGGCGGGTGATATCATTGACATCGTACACATTAATAAAATTGTTTTGCCAGGTAAGCTGGTAAATTTTATTGTTAAAAATGGTAATACCTTCTCCAAATATCTCCTTCGACCCCATATTATGTTGTTGCAATACTTTCCCGCTTTTCAGGTCGGTAATACGCAGGGAGGAATTGATATAATCCCCTGTGCTTTCGTATAATTTACCATTAAATATTTCCAGGCCCTGGGTATAGGCGCTGCTGTCGTGCGGGTAAACCGCAATAATGCTTACAGGAATATTCGCTGGCGGAGCAATGCCGGTGGTGGGCATTGTATTAGGCTCCGTGTTGGGCGTTGCATCATTATTATTACAGGAAAACAGGATAAACAGGCATGCGAGCAGCGTATAACATTTCATTTATTGACTTCAATTTTGTTCGCAAAAATACAAAGGGAGGTTGTTATAGCTTCCGGAATTTTAAATATTTGAGAATTATTTTGGCCGAAAAGAAATATGTCCTACATTTGTTGTGCTTCTGAACCGACTATCTCCTCTAATTGCCCTTTCGGGCTATATGATTATTCGTACACGAAGCCAACTTTTCCTATTATCTCTCCAATACCTTTGTAGAAATTTCCGTTTGCACCATTAAAACTGGTAGCAGTCACTTCCATCCTATACTCCATTCTCCAATACCTCTGCAGAAATAAATACTTCAACAATGAAGCATTTACACAAGGATCTCACAGGAAGTTTTTATGAAGTCGATTTTTACGCTGGTAATTATAATGATGGCCACTCTTCTAAGTGCCACCGCACAACGCAATTGTGGTACTGCCGAATACAAGCAGCAACTGCTTAAGGCGGATCCTGCTTTGCAGGATGTATTCAGGAAAATTGAAAAGCAACTATCGGGCAGTGATAAGCCATCCAATGGATTGGCTAAAAGAGATACTTCTGCCAATGAAATCATATATATCCCAGTGGTGGTGCATGTGTTATACAAGGGTACCGCGGAAAATATCAGCGATGCACAGGTGCTATCTCAAATTGATGCACTAAATAAAGATTTTCGTGGATTGAACGCAGACAAGAATAATACACCGAATGCCTTTAAGAACCTGGCAGGTGATGCAAGAATCCAGTTTTGCCTGGCCAGGGTTGATACACAAGGCAAACCAACTACCGGAATTAACCGCAAAAAAACCACCCAGGATTTATTTACTACAGATGATGCTATGAAGTATGATCACCAGGGTGGCGTATCGGCATGGGATAGTAAAAAGTATTTAAATATTTGGGTGTGTAAACTTAGCAGCAGAAGCCTTGGCTATGCAACCCCACCGGGTGCACCGGCAGATAAAGATGGTGTGGTAATGGCGTATGATGTATTTGGTACAACCGGAAATCTGAGGGCAATTTTCAATAAAGGTCGCACTGCCACGCATGAAATAGGGCATTGGCTTGGATTAATACACACCTGGGGAGATGATAATTGTGGCACAGATTACGTGGATGATACGCCTACCCAGCAGTCCTTTAATTTCGGATGCCCGGTATTCCCTAAAATGAGTAGCTGTTCTGCCAATGGTAATGGCGATATGTTTATGAATTTTATGGATTTTTCTGACGATGCCTGTATGAACCTGTTTACAAAGGGCCAGGTTACCAGGATGCGTTCTTTATTTGCCCAACAAAATATCAGGAATGGTTTCCTTGCTTCCTTTGCCTGCGATAGTACGGTTGCACAGGGCGGTCCATTACCTGTACCTGCACCAGCGCCCCCCGTGTTGCCTGTAGTAAAAATAACCGTTGCTGCTACAAAACTCTTTCCTAACCCGGTTATCAACGAAACATTGGTGGAATGCAAAGCCGCCTCCGCAACCAGCCCGAAGCAACTGCAGGTATTTAATAACCTGGGAGTGGTAGTATACAGTACCCGGCTGGTGCAGGAAAAAACGGTGCTGAATCTTTCTAAATTAGTGACAGGTATTTATTATGTGCAGGTAACCGACGAACAGGATAAATTTATCACCAGGATATTTAAACAATAGGCAACAGTGTGCCGCTAATTCAGCATTAACTCAACCGATTTTTTAGCCAGCACAGGCTAAAGTGCAACGCCCATACCGCTGAGCCGTACACAGCAAAACACGTTTTCACTAAGGCCTTCCACAATGGGCATTTTATTGCCTCCCATTCCCATGATACCAGCCCATTGATCACTAACGGTGAAGGGTGTACCGGGTAATAAATGATTTTTAATAAACGCGGTTAGCGTGTCTGTGATACCACTGGTATTTTCCATCTCCAGCGTTTCTTCTTCTTCCAGGGCACTGTTTCTTGCGCCACCTATCAGCAGGCGATGGCCCACATTTCTGAAATAATAATACCCGCTGTCGTAATGAAAATTTCCTTTGATGAGTAAATCCTCCAGTGGGGTGGTAACAATCACCTGCCCACGGCAAGGGATAATGTCTAAACCCGGTACCAGTTGAGGCGTGAACGCGTTGGTGCATAATAATAATTGACTGCAGCGAATAGCCATTTGTGGGGTAATTACTTCAACAAAGTCGCCATGGTCGTGATAAGATTGTACTTCAACACCGGTTAACAATTGAACCCCCATTGCCCGTACCTTGCCGGTAAGTTGATGCACCAGTTTACCCGGGTGTAAACTTCCCTCTTCGGAAGTGCCGATCATATGTTCAAACCCGGCAAATCCAAAACCTGCCATTTTATGGTCCGCCCCCTGGAAGGTTGCTTCTTTTCCTGTTATTTCTTGAAGCCCTTCGTTTAGCCATCCCAGTTGGTCATTACATAAATGCCAGTAAGGCGATTGGGCATCAAAACATTCGTACCCCCCGTTCATTTCGAGGTCGATCGCCGATGCGCTGCAATACTGCTGTATCATTTGAATTCCTTCATAGCGCATATTAACAAGGTTCCACATATCCGCTTCCCCCATGGCAGTAGCATCATTAAGTAATTCGGAAGGGCTGCCAAAGCAGCTAAATCCTGCATTACGGGTACTGGCGCCAGTGGGCAGTATTCCCCGTTCCAATAACAATACGCTGCTATGTGGGCGAAGTATTTTTAACTGAAGGGCGCTCCAAAGGCCCGAAAAACCACTTCCAATGATAACAACGTCTGGTGATATTAGGTAGGCTTCTTTTTCCCAAATAGAAAATGATGGCATAACTGAAATGTTAAATAGGTGGGGGGATAAAAAACAAAGTAAGGGTTTTATTGCCGATGGTGCTATTTTTGTTCTGTATCAATAAAAATGCTATGAAAAAATTTTTCTTATTTGCTGTTATAGGATTACTTGCTGGCCGTACAGCCTATGCGCAAGGTTTTGGTAAGTTATTGAAAAAAGCAACCGGCAATGATTCAACCAGCAATTCCTCCGTTAACAAATTGTTTAATAAATCCTCTTCCGGTTCCCTGGGGGGCAATCTTAGCAATGATGATATTATTAATGGCCTGAGAGAGGCCTTGAGGGTAGGAACAGATAGCAGTGCAAAAAAATTAGGTAAACTGGATGGCTTCCTCGGCGACGCTGCCATCAAAATTCTAATGCCGGAAGAAGCGCAGAAGGTAGAAAAAACTTTGAGAAGTGTAGGAATGGGGAAGTTGGTTGACAAAGCCATTGTATCAATGAACCGAGCCGCTGAAGACGCTGCAAGTGGAGTGGGGGATCTTTTTTGGACCGCTATCAAACAAATGAGTATTAATGATGGGTTGCAGATATTGCGTGGCGGCGATTTTGCTGCCACCGATTACCTGAAGCGGACTACCACCATGGAGCTTACCTCAAAATTCCGGCCTGTTATTGAAGGGGCGCTGATAAAAACAGATGCCACCAAATACTGGGGCGATGTGTTCTCCAACTACAATAAATTTTCAAAAGACAAGGTAAATACCGACCTCACCGCCTACGTTACAGAAAGGGCATTGGCAGGGCTTTTTCACAATATTAGCATGGAGGAGCAAAAAATTCGCAAAGATCCCGCTGCACAGGTAACGGGTATTTTAAAAAAAGTATTTGGCGGAAGTTAAATCTAAGTGCCATCATCTGAATTACTTTCACTTGTTGGGTTAGCATCGCCCTGCCATGGTAATGTGGGCTGCCAACCTGCAAGCCCAGCAGAATGAGTTTACCGCAGACCTGCATGCACTACATTTCATGTTGGAGTTAACATCCTCTGCCAAATGCAGAAAGTTGTTTTGTGTGGCAGTTACTAAATATCGAGTCAATCCACACTATCAATATTAGGCGCAGAACTTAGTCCTGTGTCTACCAGTTACTAATCCTGCTCCATTATGCTATCCGATAACTAAATAATCCTGGTTTAATTTCATAAAATTTACTTAAGAGGACCGCTTCGAAATTATTGCCTGTATACATCCGCCTGGCAGCAGTTTACTGTTTTGAAAAGTAGTAATGAAGCAGACACCAAACGGAGTCCTGCGCCTAAGAAAATGTTCAGGCACGAAGTCAACATTATGCGTAGGGTTCCGTTACTGTGTTTACGAGAGAGACGAGTCACAGGAACGAAATCAACATTAAGCGCA
>JBBQOJ010000058.1:0-8946 GCA_038330815.1 Chitinophagales bacterium
TCTACTTCACGCCTACTCCCCATGATGTGAAACAAAAATCACCGTTGGGCATTTCCAGCAGGTCGGTGATATAGGTTGAGCTTTTTTTATTATCTAAAATCAAATTGACGACCGAATAATCATTATTACCCAGTGAGGTAAAATACAACCCCTGGTCGGTGGCAATCCAGATGCCGCCATCCTTGTCTTCCATTACCTGGTAAACGTCTTCATAATTAATGTTGATGTTGTCGTTACCGCTGCCGCTTTTATGAAACTGGAAACGCCCAAGCCCTTTATTGTAATTAAACAGAACACGCTTACCATACACCCAAAGGTTGCCATTCCTGGTTTCATAGAAATGATGGTAACTGCTGAAACCAACCGGACCGGTAGTTAAACCCGCCGTGTCTTTTTGCAGGTAACGGGTACCCGTACTATCCAGGCAATACTGGTATTCCACTTCACCTGGTACGGCGGGTTTACCGACCATCCAGGTGCGCCGCTCCCGGTCAATGAAAATTGTGCTAACGCCGTCCTGTACCTGTTCGTTTTCCAGCAATGCCAGTTGCAGCGGGTTTTTATTACGGCTATACAATTGCTTCTTTCCCTGGTCGTATACCATCAAACCACTATCTGCGCATATCCATACCTGTTTGTGCAACGTATCCTCGTATACCCCGGTGCTGCTCACCCTCCAGCCACGTGGAATTTTAAAAGGATTGCTGTCGACGAAGGCGGACTTTTTTTTATCCAGCATTAAAATACCGTAAGACGAAATAGTAAGGTATAGTTGATTGGCCGCATCACCCCAGGCATAAAAACCGGCGCCTTCGGGAATTTCCTGCCCGGTTGGCAATGAAATTTTTGTATAGGTAAATGTGGCGGGATCAAATATGCCAAATTCCCGGATAGCAGTAAAGGACAGCAACAATCGCCCCTGGTCTGCCGGTAAAATCTGGTGAAGCATGGCATTGGGCAAGCGGTCGCTACCCGGCCTGGTAGTGATAAACTGGATAAACTTTCTTCCATCGAAACGTTGCAATCCATTGGCAGTACCCACCCAAATAAAACCTTTCTCGTCCTGGTAAATACTTTTCACCACGTTACTTGACAGCCCGATACCATCTTCGGTGGTGAACCTGTTAAAGGTGAAACTTTGTGCAACGGATTTGCAACTCAACAACAGCAACAGTATAAATGCAATTAGTTTCATATTGTTAGTACAAATCTAATGATTGTAAACAATTGCAATGTGACTTTACGCGGTAATACCCACAACTTACCATAAGCCCTGGCTGCAGATAGCCAGGGTCAAATCCAAATGATAGTCATATAATTCAACAAAATGTGCCATCCTTTCAAACCACCATATGGGGATGCCATATTAATTCATGCTTATTTTTTATTGATCTTACCGCTACCTGTCACTTCTGCTTCCAGGGAAGCGGGGGTACCCCAGTAATCAATGTTCCTGGAACTCCTGATAATTGCTTTCAGTTTGTCCCTTACTTTTAATGTTATTTCGCCTGAGCCGTAGATCTCCGCAACGGCTTCATTGGAGAGGGTGGAGGACGCCTCAATTTCGCCGGAACAATTAATGGCAAAAGTGGCTTTATCCAAATGACTGTTCACTACTGCCATATACCCGGAACCATTAATGGAAGCGGTGAGCACCTGGTGCAAGAAGTTAGCTGCTTCCATCCTGCCCGACCCGTTAATATACATTCCCTCCACCGCCGGAAGCGTAATAACTGTTTTTATGTTATTGTTTTTTATATGATAGTTATCCTGCTTAAAGCGCAGGTACAAGGTGTTTCCAACAACATTGCTTTCATAAATTGGCAGCAGGTTTTGGTAGCCGGAAATGGCTACGGTTTGTGCTGCCCCATATTCAATCAAAACCTCGCCATCTCCTCCCAGTTCTACCTGTGAGAAATTGGGTACTACCCGTGTTATGGTTTGAATAGGGCCGCTACCGCGGACTGTTTCTTTTTTACAACTACAAAATAGTACTACAATTGAAAGTACCAGGCTGCCGAATGATCTCATTGCTATTTTATTTAGAAATTGAATGACCCTGTCGTTTAGCTAAGGATGGTGGGACACCCGCCACTTGAACTTTTACTAACTCAACGACATTGAATTTAATAGTACTGCAGCAAATGTACCGGCTGGTGTTGTAGGCAACAATCACATATAAGGGTGAAATGGCAAATTCCCTTACTGAATTGAAGAATTCACTGGCATAGCTTAAAAAATAAGCGGCTGCTATATGCAGCATTAAAAAAATTGAAGGCTAACCACCCTATCCATCCTTCGGTTAAAATGGCACCACCTACAAAAGACACATTTATCCTGCAAACCCAGCTGTTAGCAGTTCGCCTTTGCCCGGATGCAGTTATCCCGGGTACTCTGTTTCCTGGTGCTGCTTTGCCATCAACATTTTAAAAAAACTGCCGGTAAGTGCAGGTATACATATTTATGTGATGTACGAAAACGGGCAGAACAGCAAATCGAAGGATGGAAGGTATTTATAACTGACAAGCGCATGCAACGACAAAACTGTAGCCAGTTTGCGCGTTTTATTGCCAGATTTTTCACATGGAGATGCGATTGTATGGCGGCTTTTTCTACACCAAATTTGTGGTATCAATTTCAAACAATCACCGTTGCCATCGCAACCCAAATTAAAAACACCATGAAAAAATCAATCGTAATGGCCGCCGCCATTTTACTCACCGCAGGCATTGCTGTTTTTGCCGCCGACGCAAAACCGGCAGGTAGTCCCAAAAAACAGTTCGACTACCAAATAGCCTTTTCCAAAATTGTTATCAGTGACGACATTAATGTTATACTGAAAGAAGACAATGAAAGGATAATTTACATTAATGGAATAGATGAAGCTATTGAGAAGGTAGACTGGAAAATAAAGGATGGCACGCTTTACTTAAAAAGTAAACATGGCTCGTTGAAAAACAAAGCTACCGTTAGTATTAACGTAAAGCAGTTGGAAGAAGTGTACATAAAAGGAAAATCAACCGTTACTTCTGCCGGTTACCTGCTTTCACCTAATTTACATATATTCCTGGAAAATGACTGTAATATTGCCATCAAAAATACAGGCCAGATCTATGTATTAAATGCCTATGGTGTAGAACTGGATGTAAAGAGCGTGGTGGGAGATGTGCGGGTAGGCTGGTAACACAGGGGTTATAAATAACAGGTTTATAACAAAAAACAGGTATAACCTGTTGATACCCCCCCGGGGAAAGAACAGTGCAGGCTGTGCAAATTGCAAACTTATCCATAGCATGTTAATAGTTAACGATTGGTATTCTTTTTGCATTTCATCCTTAGATTCACTTCCGCAACAACAACCGTTATATTTTACAACATGTTTTTAATTATTTCGTTAAACGATTTTTTTATTTATGAGTCGAACATCCTCCTAGCTGTGGCTGAAAGGGGAAAGTAACAGGGCTGACCTTTTAAATCATGACAAAAAAATCGGCGAGGATTTTTTTATTTATTGAACCTCTTGTCAACTGCCGATAGCAGCGCAATCTTTAATAAACCTGGCAATCAATATTAACAACCAAAACACAACAAATGGAAAAGAAATTCCTGGGATTTATGGATTATGTTTTTACCGTACTGTTATATCTTTCCGGTGAAGAAGTTTCCGAAAAAGCGCCCATCAATCATATTTTGTAGGCTACCTGGTTGGGAGGCAGTTATACCCGGAAAAGCAAAAAAAACAATCACCGCTATTGGTGGTGCTATTGCTATCTATAATTCAAATTCAGGCAACCACGACCTTCACGGTACTCCGTAACCGGCAAATTAACTGCTGGTTACTTTTATTTTTACCCTATCCTTCTACTTTTATATCACGTCACTACCGTTCTTACCAGGACGCCCTTCAACTGGATTTACTCCGTTGGGATGTTTTGTAAAAGAAGTGCCAAATGGTACCGGGCTGAAAACTCCGGGAGAGATTAGCTTGATGGGCCAAAAATAACCAGCCCCGGTAGGGCTAACGGGGCTGGTATTTAAAAAGGTAAAAATCTTATTAACGGCTACACATCAATTTTTGCGTACTTGGCATGTGTTTCAATAAACTCTCTTCTTGGTGGCACTTCATCGCCCATCAGCATACTAAACACCAGGTCGGCTTCAGCTGCACTTTGTATAGTAACCTGTTTTAGGGTACGGGTAGCAGGGTTCATGGTTGTTTCCCATAATTGTTCGGCATTCATCTCACCCAATCCTTTGTACCGTTGGGTAGTCACACTATCGTCTTTACCCTGGCCAAATAAAGCAATTAGTTTCTTCCTTTCTTCATCGGTCCAGGCATAATCCTGTTCCTTTCCTTTTTTAACGAGGTAAAGTGGTGGCTGGGCAATATACACATAGCCTTGCTCTACCAATTCTTTCATATAACGGAAAATAAAAGTAAGTATGAGGGTCGCAATGTGACTTCCATCCACATCGGCATCCGTCATAATAATAAGTTTGTGGTAACGGAGCCTGGAAAGGTCCAGGGCTTTTGGATCTTCGGCGGTGCCGATTTTTACACCAAGGGCGGTAAACATGTTCCGTATTTCCTCGTTGTCGTAAATCTTATGTTCCATGGCTTTCTCCACATTTAATATCTTACCACGCAATGGCAGGATGGCCTGGTAACTTCTGTCGCGGCCCTGCTTGGCAGTACCACCCGCCGAATCACCCTCTACAAGGTACAGTTCGCAACGGTGCGGATCTTTATCACTGCAATCGGCCAGTTTACCCGGCAAGCCACCACCGGTTAGCACGCTCTTGCGCTGTACCATTTCCCTTGCCTTTTTTGCAGCAGCGCGTGCCTGTGCGGCAAGTATTACTTTTTGAATGATCGTTTTGGCATCCTTTGGATTTTCCTCCAGGTAGGCGTTCAATACACGGCTAAGGGTGCTGTCTACCACACCCATTACCTCGTTGTTACCCAACTTGGTTTTTGTTTGCCCTTCAAACTGGGGTTCGGGCACTTTCACTGAAATGATAGCACTTAGTCCTTCACGGAAGTCGTCTCCCTCAATTTCTACCTTTGCTTTCTCAAACATCCCTTCTTTTTCACCATAACTTTTAAATACCCTGGTAATGGAACGCCTGAAGCCTGCAACGTGGGTACCGCCTTCAATGGTATTGATGTTATTTACATAGCTAAACAGGTGTTCCTGGTAACCCGTATTGTAAATCATCGCTACTTCTACTGTTACATTGCTCGCTGTATCATAGCCATCACAATAAATTACCACCGGCAGCAACGGGTTCCTGTTGGCATTTTTATCTAATAATTCTACAAATTCTACAATTCCACCTTCACTGTAAAATGTTTTAGTATAGCTTACCCCATTCTCGTCCATTTCCCGCAGGTCGTTCAAAATGATGGTAATCTTCCTGTTTAAAAAAGACAACTCTCTTAACCTCCCCTCCAAAATTTCGCGGTTGTAAACGCCCGAAGAGAAAATGCTGAGATCGGGCCAGAATTGTACGGTTGTACCATGGGTATCCGAGGTGCCGATTTCCCTTACCGGGTATTTAGGCACTCCCTTGGCATATTCCTGCTCAAAGGTTTTACCATCCCGGTTTACCATTACATGTAATTTACTACTTAGGGCATTAACACAACTTACCCCTACACCATGTAAACCACCTGAAACCTTATAAGAATCCTTATCAAACTTTCCACCCGCATGCAACACCGTCATTACCACTTCAAGCGCACTCCTGTTCTCCTTGGTATGCAAACCCGTGGGTATGCCCCGGCCGTCATCCGCAACGGTGATAGAGTTATCCTCGTTGATGGTAACCATAATATTCTTACAATGGCCTGCCAGTGCCTCATCAATGGAATTATCGACCACTTCATATACAAGATGGTGCAGGCCTTTAACGCCAATATCGCCGATATACATGGCCGGCCGTTTGCGCACTGCTTCTAAACCTTCTAAAACCTGGATACTGTCGGCACCATAACCGTGGACGTCTGGAAGCACTACTTCTTCAATTTCTGTACTCATATTGGGGATGAAATTCACTTTAGGATTATCAAATTCAACAATCCTGCAAATATAAGGAAAATCAAGGGTTTAAGGCAATATAATGACACGTGTAAAGGGATTAGTTTCCACATAGATTCCACAGGCGCCCAGGCTAAAAAATGTACCCTAAAAAAGGCATTGCCATACCCCGGTTGACCAGCTAGCCAATAGTAACGACTGGATGATTTGTATGCCCCCTTACTTTTCCACAAAGTCAATTTCAACATTATGTATCCTTCACTTACCAATTAGGGAACTTTGACCTGATAAGCTATCAAAGCTACCATGGAATAAGCATTTCCCTTATATTTGCATCGAAGTTTATCAATGAATCAAGCTACTGACATATTACAACAACCAACTCAGTCAACATTATCATTCAACGAGTTGGATGTGTTGCAGGAAATTGAACGTTCAGTACCTGGTTCGGTGCAGTATGCCATCAAACGATATAAAAAACAGGTTGGCTGGAACATTGAAGAAACGGGTATACTGGTGTACCATTTTGAAAAAAACAACCCCTCCGCGAATTACCTCGAGCTAAAGTTTTGTGTTTCCGGCAATGTGTATTGTCGCCAGAAGCAAACCGAATGTGATTTTTGTAAATTCAACGCTTCCAAAAATTGTATTGAAAAAGTTGAAAGTGTAGATGTATTGAGTTTTAGTTTTCAACCTTCCTACCTTACCCAGTTTGTAAACAGTAAAAGACAATTAACTATTTCAGACGAAGTTTTGTCATTTTCTCACAATGCTTCTTTTTCGAGGCAGTTACCGCTTTGTGGCAAGACCAGGAAAACTATTGAAGCGCTGTTAAATCACACCTATAGCGATACGCTGGAGAATATATTTGTAAATGCTCAAACACAAATCCTTTTACTGTACAGCATGGATTGTATGTTAGGTGATAGGGAAGAGGTTTTTACCTGTAAATTCCTTGCCAATGCAGAAGACCGTGATAAAATCACCAAGGCAAGAGAGGTATTGCTTCAACATATCGGTGAGCCGCTTACAATCAAGGAATTAAGCCGTAAAGTAGCTATCAACGAATGCTACCTGAAAAAAGGATTTAAAGAATTGTTCGGCACTACCATTTTCGATTTCTATCAAAGCCAGCGGATGGAACATGCCAAATATCTTTTGTATGAAAAGGGACTTAGTGTCACCGAAGTATCCCTCCTGCTAGGCTATTCTTCCATTTCTCATTTCAGCACCGCCTTCAAAAAACACACCGGCATTAAGCCCTGCGAGTTGCTTCTTCGTTGATCTTGTTCCGGTTTTCGTAATCCGAATTCCCGCCTGCGTAACCACCTACCCCTTTAAATTAGTTTTCCTTGCAACAGTTAATAAGGAGGCAAAAAAACCAGCTTTACCTGTAGGTGTAGCAAAATTTCTTCTAGTATTTGCTGCTTTTTTCTCTATTGGCCGCCTCGGCACCACTACACACTGCTGAAAGAACTGGCAGGAAAAACTACCAGTGACGGAATTGAATCTGACATAAACAGCCAACCTATTAAAGCACATAGTATTATTGCCAGTTATAACCGGGTACATTATCTGGGGCTGCGCACCTCAAAAAAATAGCGCAGCATCTCCACCAACTATCGTCCGTGCAGGTATGAAAACAAGGCGAACCAGGTGGTTGACGAATGTAACAAACTGTTGTTCATGCTGCCTTTTCCTATCGCCCGATTCAGAAGCAGCGGCAACTGATTACCCAATAAAGGTAATTTGGCCATAGTTCCTATAATTTACTTTCATCATGAATGGATTTGTTGAATTGACCCTGCGTCCGAAAGTTGATATGGTGAGATCCCCTATTAATAAAAAACCTGCGCGAATGCAGGTTTTTTATTTGCTCGAAAATAGTTTTAGGTTAACTGCTCTTATGACGATTAAGTGTCCGTGAGGAAATGGACAAAGCTTTCAATAGATGTGGATACATGTCAAGGTGGTGGTTCTAATGGATTTAGATACTAAAACGGGACTTAAATATGCATGATAAATAATATGTAAAAAGTAAGTGACGGGAGTAAGACTACCCCCGTCTTTACCCTAATAAAACCCTAAACCAGCAAAGCGTTTCCCTCAATTCATCGTCACAATGCAAAATATTTTTTAAAAACTGGACAACCGTTTGATAATTATTCACTTAGGTTGATTGTTAGCGTTTATCGGGCAATAATAACATATGCTGAAATAATATAATCGTTGTGGGTAATTGAATTAATGGTATTTCTTTAAGTAAAAAGCGACTGAATTCCGTATAAATATTCCAATATTATGCCAAAGCTAATTAATGTGGAAAACTTAGAAAATTCTATAACGGCAGAGATTTACCAGCACATTTACTTATAATAAAAACAAGGCTATTTTACTACCTTTGCACCCATTTTAAATAATAGTTAGTAGAATATATGAGTGTTAAATATAGGGAGTACCAGCAGTTAAACTTGCCCGGCATCGGTAATGAGATATTAGAACTTTGGAAGAAAAACAATGCATTTGAAAAAAGCATTTCTGAAAGGGAAGGCAAACCACCGTATGTATTCTACGAAGGTCCGCCTAGTGCCAACGGAATGCCCGGTATTCACCATGTTATATCCAGAACATTGAAAGACCTGGTGTGTAGGTACAAGACCATGCAGGGCTTCCAGGTAAAACGCAAAGGAGGCTGGGATACACATGGTTTACCGGTGGAATTGGGTGTTGAAAAATTGCTGGGTATTACCAAGGAAGATATTGGCAAAAAAATATCAGTGGAGGAGTACAACGCTACCTGCAGGAAAGAAGTATTAAAATTTAAAGATAAATGGGACGACATTACCAATAAGATGGGTTATTGGGTGGATCTAACTGCGCCCTATATCACTTTTGAAAATAATTA
>JBBQOJ010000059.1:0-8941 GCA_038330815.1 Chitinophagales bacterium
GCAGGGCCCATTGACCAGCCTACCCTAACACCCGTTGCAGCAAACGCTTTACTGATGCCATCAATAAATATAGTAAAGTCCTTCATTTCGGGCCGGAGCGATACCGGGTTTACATGTTGCACAGCACCATACGTGAGTGTCCAGTATATCTGGTCGTACAGCAGGTAAAGTTTTTTGGTACCTGGCGCCCTGCGGGCATTTTCGGCGATTACCAAATCACAGATAGCTGTTAATGCTGCTGCAGTAAATGTGGTACCGGTTGGATTTAAAGGAGAACACAATGCCAGCAGCGAAGCGCCTTCCAGGTGGGGCCGGATACCAGCTGCTGTTGGCATAAAATTATTTTCCAATGTTGTTTCAATCACTATATGTTCTCCTTCTGTGAAATGAACATAATGGTTATTATTCCAGCTTGGTACCGGGTAAATTACTTTATCGCCCTTATCTACAATGGCTCGGTAAGCCGCATACAACAGTGGCCGGCCGCCTGCTGCTATCAAAATTTCATTCGGCTGGTACAACAGTTGTTCCCTTGTTTCAATAAAGTTGGCGACCGCCAGTTTTAATTCCGCGATACCGTCCGCCGGCGGGTAGGTGGTATGATGTTGTTGGTAGGCTGCAACAATAGCTTCTTCCAATTCTGCTGGTATGGGGAATAGGCTACTATCGAAATCTCCAATTGTAAAATTATAAATCCGGTTGCCTTGCTTTATCTTCTCCTTTATATCTGCACCAAGTTTAACAATCTCAGATCCGATGAGCGTTTCAGCCAGCTGGCTTAATTTGTTGGATGGCATATCGTGTGTTTTAAGCAGGCAGGGGGCTGCAATGCAAAAGTAATTTTAAAATAGCGACAATTCAAAACGGTAATAGGTAAATGGTCATTATGTTATAACAATCTGTAGCATCCGAACGGACCAATAGTAAAAACGCAACCGACTATTGTTACTCAATTGGCTTATACTCCTTAAATATATTTACCGGTGTACTTTCTTCCTGCTGTATATAAGCTTTCCATTTGCCATTAAAAAAATGATTGGTTCTTTCCATTGCTTGCTTTACCACCTGTTCTGCTCTCTCAATCAAACCAAATTCCTGTGCATCCGGAATTTTACTTTTTCTTATGATCTCTCCCCTGGCTTCCCGTAATTTTTCATTTACGGTTAGTTCGTAGGGTGAGCCATATCCTTGTTTTTCCTGTGGTGTACCAAAAATAAAGTGGCGGATTTTCTTTAATGAATCCGACATTGCCTTACCAGACTTACGCAAACTATCCGCCGCTTTGCCTTCATTATTTTTAATCCTTGCATCTACTTTGGCGATGGACTCTTCTGCATCGGTGAGCCAATCCGTAATTTGCACCACCCTGGCCACCGCACTATCCAATCTTTTTAGTGCGGCCTGTTTGGCATCATATTCCTCCCGGGACGGTGTTACCGCCGGATCCGCCTTAACAACAATCATGGTGGAATCCGATTCCTTACCCTGGGTTACTACCAATTTATAAGTGCCAGGGAAAACGGGCATGCCACCCCTGGGCTCCGGGGCATTGGGCTTAGGTTTGGCACTTCCTGGCTGTCGGTTACCCGTGGTTTCAAATCCCCAGTAGTTACGGTTAAAGCCGGTGTCTGCCTTTATTTTCATTGACCTGATGGCCTGGTTGGACGAATTGAATATGTTGACCATTACTGAATCGGGAACGTTTTTTTTTGCTGTATCCGTGGTAACACCTGGCTGCAGGTAAAAGGAATAGGCGGCACCCTCCCGCCTGTTTTCCCCATCGTATAGCCCCCAGGTGCTGTAATCATACCCGGCTTTATTTTTAAAAGCTACCTGGTATGCTTCGGGTGCTTCAAACACTGTCAATTTTTTCGTGGTGGCATTGCCGTTATTGGCGGCCACTTTGCGGAGGGGCCTGATATCATCCATCACATAGAGTGCCCTGCCAAAAGTGGCAATACACAAATCTGCTTCTCTTTCCTGGATTACCAAATCGTAGGTAGATACGGAAGGATACCCGTTTTTCCATTGTTCAAAATTGGCGCCGTTATCAAAACTCACCCAAAGACCCTGTTCGGTGCCGGCAAAAATAAGGTTAGGTGCTACCGGGTCCTGCAGGATACACAGGGCATAACCAGTTGCTTTCTTTTCATTTAACATCATTTCCCAGGACTGGCCATAATTTTTTGTACGAAAGATATAGGGCTTAAAATTTCCCCGCCGGTAATCATTGCACACTACAAAAGCCTCTGCCGCATTGTACCTGCTCGCCCGAATCTGGGGCACCCAGGCACCCAACGGCATCCCGCCAATCTTACCCCGGAAATTGGTCCAGGTTTTTCCACCATCTCTTGTTAACTGCACATTGCCATCATCTGTACCTACCCAAAGTACGTTAGCATCTTTAGCAGATGGTTCAATACAAAGTATGGTATTGAAATTTTCAGCACCGGTGATATCCACAGATAAACCGCCGTTTTCATCCTGCTTTTGTTGCGCTGTATCGTTGGTCGTTAGGTCGGGCGAAATAATTTGCCAGGTAAATCCCTTATTAATGCTTTTATGCACATACTGGCTGCCATAATAAATAGTAGTTGGACTGCCGGGCGCCTGGGCAAATGCCGCATTCCAGTTATATCGCAGCCTGGTACTTAAATCGGGTGCAGGGGGCGTTAAGCCATTTTGCTGACCAGTGGCGATATTGTACCTGCCCAGACCACCTTTCTGCGACATAGCATAAACCCAGTTGGCTTCCTGGGGGTCGGGCGCCACATCAAAACCATCACCACCCCACAAATTGTCCCAGAAATAATTTTTGATGCCACCGTCCATCCAGGTGTAGGCCGGTCCCCGCCAACTGCCATTATCCTGCATACCACCCATGATATGGTAGGGTATTTCATTATCTACATTAATGTGATAAAATTGTCCAACGGGTAATTGTTCGTCAAATTTCCAGGTACGGCCCCTGTCGCGGCTAATGCCAATACCGCCATCATTACCATCAATGATCAGGTTAGGGTTGGTAGGGTGAATCCAAAAAGCGTGGTGATCCGGATGAATCCCCGAATAAGGAATAACACTCTTAAAAGTCTTCCCGCCATCTTCACTCATGGTGATCACCTGGTTAATATTGTACAACCTGTTTTCATTTAACGGATCAACGCGTATGTCCTGGAAATAAAAAGGCCGGTTTGTAACGTCAGTTGCATTGCTGTTCACCAACTCCCATTTAAAGCCTCCATCATCTGTTTTATACAGGCCGTTTTTGGTAGCTTCTACCAGGGCATAGATACGTTTGGGTTCGCTGGTAGAAATTGTAATGCCAATCCGGCCATAATTACCTTCAGGAAGGCCTTCTTTTTTACCCAGTTTATCCCATGTTTTACCGCCATTATACGTCATATACAAACCACTGCCGGGTCCGCCACTTGTAAAACTGAAAGGCGTACGGCGGTGTTGCCACATATTGGCAATTAATTTATTGGGATTGGTGGGATCCATTACCAACTCGGCACAGCCGCTGGTATCATTCGTATGCAGGATTAATTTCCAGTTTTCACCGCCATCGGTTGTTTTATATACTCCTCTTTCGGGATGCTCTGCATAAGGGTTGCCGATTGCGGCTACATACAGGGTATTGGCGTCCATTGGGTCGATGATTACCCGGTGGATATTGATGGTTTTTTCCAGGCCCATCAACTTCCACGTTTTACCCGCATCCATGCTTTTGTAAATTCCACCGCCAAGGTTGATAGAATTACGGGGGTTACCTTCGCCGGTACCAACCCATACTACCGCAGGGTTTGACTGCTGAATAGCAACTGCGCCAATGTTTAGTATCGATTGCTCATCAAAGACCGGCGCCCAGTTACTTCCCCCGTTTTCTGTTTTCCATACGCCACCGGAAGCGGTGCCAAGGTATATTAGGTCGGGGTTGCTGTGCAATGCATCTATGGCCGTAACACGGCCACTCATACCTGCCGGACCAATACTGCGCGGTTTCAAATTCTTAAATTGCTGTGTGGTAATTTTCTGTGCATGGGTGAGCCCGCAAACAACAATAAGTAGGGAAAGAATAATCGATTTTCTCATTATTTAATTTTGATAAAAATGAAATAGCATATAGGGTAAAATTAGTTTTGCCGGGCTTTCAACAAAGTACCGAAGCAGCAGTTGGTGTGATTTTATGGTGTTGTTTGGGCGAAATCCAACACGACGGAATTGATACAATACCGTTTACCCGTAGGTGGTGGGCCATCATCAAATACATGCCCCAGGTGAGATTTACACCTGCCGCACATTACTTCTGTCCGTTGTAATCCATGCGTAGTATCAGCTGCATACAGAATGGTACCTTTTGCCACCGGCTCAAAAAAACTGGGCCAGCCACAATTGCTTTCAAATTTACCATTACTGGAGAATAGCGAATAACCACAAACAGCACAGGAGTAGGTGCCGGTATCCTTGTGAAGGTTATATTTTCCTGAAAATGCCTTTTCGGTGCCCTTTTCCCTGGCTACAGCATATACTTCTTTTGGTAATTTACTCCTCCACGTTTCATTGCCCAAATCAACGGGTGTGGTATCGGTACGGGAAAAAGCCGGGGCCAGAGGTCTAGCGTCCGGTGTTTTGTTTACCTTCGATTGATCGCTGGAATTACAACTCACGAGAAATAGAAATAACGTACTTAACAAACAGGCATATCCTTTCATAATTATTCAACAATCTACTGCTTAAATGGTTTTTTATAACATCATTTTCAAATAAATCATAGTTTTCAAACAATTTATTGTGAATCTTAAAGGATTTTTAAGGATCGTAGATTATATTTGTTTCTTTACAAAGGCTACTTTTTAAATATGTTGAATTTAATACTCTTTGGCCCACCGGGCAGCGGTAAAGGAACACAAAGTGAAAAACTAATCTCGCGGTATGGGCTAAAACACCTCAGTACCGGCGATTTACTGCGATCTGAAATTGCACAAAAAACACCGCTGGGACTGGAGGCAAAAAACCTGATGGATAAGGGCCAATTGGTGCCCGATGAAGTGGTGATTGGTATGATTAGTTCTGCCCTTGAAACCAATCCTGATGCCAGGGGTTTTCTATTCGATGGTTTTCCACGAACAGCAGCGCAGGCAGAAGCCCTGGATAAATTACTTGAATTAAAGGGCACTTCGATTAATACCATGCTGGCAATGGAAGTAAGTGAAGAGGAACTTGTTAACCGTTTGCTTAAACGCGGTGAAACTAGTGGAAGGTCGGATGACAATAACGAAGGTGTAATACGGGCAAGAATTGCAGAATATCATAATAAGACTGCTGCTGTAGCCGACTATTATAATAAATTCGACAAAGTTGTTTCAGTGAAAGGCGAGGGAAGTATCGACGAAATATTCAACGGGTTGTGCAGGGAGATTGATGCAGTGGTGGCAGCCTGATGTAAATTGTTATATAAAAGTTCAACAGCAGGTCCTACGACTTGCTGTTTTAGTTTACTATTGTAACAAAAACTAAGGATGAATAACCAAAAACTTCAATTTATTGAAACGGACGTATTGCCTTTATTGGCAACGCTGGATCCTGCCGAAAGCGGGCAATGGGGAAAGATGAATGCCTGGCAAATGACTGAACACCTCATTGGCTTTTTTAAGGTATCCACCAATAAACTAATTTTTCCTCTTGTAACACCAGCAGCAGTTTTGATTAAAATGTTGCAGTTTCTTCGAAGTGACAAGCCTTTCAGGGAAAATACCATCGCACCGGTATTGCCGGAAATGCCTTTACCAGTTCAATTAGCAACTTATGAAATTGCCCTTGAACAACTGCAGACTGAAATCAATGACTTTATCGAAAAGTTCACGCATACGCCTGGTTTGACTACCCAACACCCAGTATTTGGTAATCTTGATTTTGATGACTGGGTGCTGCTCCATTACAAACATGTAACCCACCACCTAAAACAATTTGGGCTGGTAGTACCGTCATAGGCAACCATTACCTGCTACCGGTTTTATTTTGCAACAACAGTTATCCGGACCCTTGGGTAGTGTGTTATATTTTTAAATCCCCTTTAAGTTGCGAGGATATTAAATGTCTCTCAAACCCAACCTGCCGAATTATTACAAAATCATTTCGGTATTAGGTTTGTAGATTTGTAATACAATTGGTATTGCAATATGACTAAGCTAGGCAACTATGTAACCGGCCATTGGATCAATGGTGATGGAGACGGGCAGCAACTGTTTAATGCCGTAACCGGTGAACCCATTGCCACTGCAAGCACCAGTGGGCTCGACTATTCCGCCATTACCGCCTACGCCAGGAAAACCGGGAATCCCGCCCTACGCAACATGACTTTTCATGAACGCGGTAATATGCTAAAGGCATTGGCGCTTCATTTAAGAAACCACCTCGACTATTTTTATACACTTAGTTACAAAACCGGTGCTACCCGCGCTGATAGCTGGGTAGACATCGAGGGCGGCATCGGTAACCTTTTTGCCAATGCGTCGTTACGACGAAAATTACCTGATGCCCCTTTTTGCCTGGACGGAGAAAGTCATGACCTGGGCAAGGAACATACCTTTATGGGCACCCATATCCTGGTGCCAAAAGAAGGAGTGGCTATTCATATCAATGCCTTCAATTTCCCGGTGTGGGGCATGCTGGAAAAAATTGCGGTGAATTTACTGGCAGGTATGCCCGCTATTGTAAAGCCAGCAACAGTAACCAGTTTTTTAACGGAGGCTGTAGTAAAAGAAATCATCGAATCCGGTATCTTGCCGGAAGGAGCACTGCAGTTGGTATGTGGCAGTGCCGGCGACCTGTTGGCTCATGTTACCTCACAGGACGTAGTGACCTTCACCGGGTCGGCGACCACCGGTTTACTGTTGAAATCCACCCCCGCCATTCTTAGAGAATCAGTGCCTTTTACGATGGAGGCCGATAGTTTAAACTGCATTGTATTGGGAACAGATGTGTCACCGGGAATGCCGGAATGGGATATTTTTGTGAAGGAAGTGAGGAGGGAAATGACATTAAAAGCAGGGCAGCGTTGTACCGGCATACGCCGGATTTTTGTGCCTGAAAATAAAATGGAGGATATGTGGAAGGCCATCAGCAAGGCTTTGTCTCAAACCATCATTGGCAACCCTTTAAATGATAAAGTGAGAATGGGCTCCCTTGCCGGACAGGCGCAACGAAGAGAAGTGAAAGCGCAGGTACAACAATTATTGGCTGCCGCTCAAATTGTGCATGGTTCACTGGATAGTGTGGAATTGCTAGATGCTGATGCCACCCATGGTGCATTTATGTCTCCCTTGTTATTACTGAATGAAAGCCCGTTTGAAGCGGAAGCAATACACAACGTAGAAGCATTTGGCCCCGTTAGTACCATTATGCCTTACCTTACCATCGAAGATGCAGTAGCATTGAGTAAAAAAGGCAAAGGCAGCCTGTGTTCATCTATTGTTACCGCCAATAACAACATTGCAAAAAACTATGTGATCAATGCAGCCACCCATCATGGCAGGATATTGGTATTAAACCAGGAATGCGCGAAAGAGAGCACCGGCCATGGTTCACCTTTACCGCTACTCGTACATGGTGGCCCGGGAAGAGCCGGCGGCGGAGAAGAAATGGGCGGACTGCGCGGCGTAAAACATTACCTGCAACGTACCGCCATACAGGGATCGCCCACTACGATTACTGCCATTACCGGCGTTTACCAGGCCAATGCCATGGGGAAGGATCCGGGTAAACATCCATTTAAAAAATACTTTGATGAACTTGTCATCGGCGATCAACTGGTGACTGAAAAACGCCTCATCACTACGGAAGATATCAACCGCTTTGCCGACCTGAGTGGCGATCATTTCTATGCGCACCTGGCAGCTACCGATTTTACAGGCACCATGTTTGATCAACAGGTGGCGCATGGCTACCTGGTGATGAGTATCGCCGCCGGGCTGTTTGTAGATGGTTATGAAAAAAACCCGGTATTATTAAATTATGGTATTGATGAATTGCGTTTTACAAAACCAGTTTACCCGGGCACAACAATTTATATCCGCTTCACTTGCAAAGAAAAAATAAGGTCGGATAAGAAAGAGGATACAGCTATTGAAAAAGGCATTGTAAAGTGGATGGTGGAAATGTTGGATACCACTGCCGAACCACTGGTGGGGGTGGCCACTATTTTAACTATGGTACAAAGAAAACCAACTTATTAAAAATAAAACATCATGCTACAGGAACTTAACGAGGGCCACGTACAAACCGAAACGCACAACGGCATTACCACCATTGAATTTTTTCATCCAAAGAGCAACTCGCTACCCGGAAAAATGTTGGAAACACTGGCCAAAGAAATTCATTTTGCAGGTGCTCATCACGAAACAAAGGTGATCATACTAAAGAGCGGGGGCGATACTGCCTTTTGCGCAGGCGCCTCTTTTGATGAGCTACTAAATATTAATACGGCGAGTGAAGGGCTGCATTTTTTTTCAGGCTTTGCCAATGTATTTAATGCCATGCGAAGATGCCCCAAATTTATCGTCGGCAGAATACATGGTAAATGCGTGGGGGGTGGAGTTGGCCTGGTAGCCGCAGTAGACTACGCGATCGCATTAAACCAGGCCGAAGTAAGGTTAAGTGAACTGGAGGTGGGTATCGGTCCTTTTGTAGTGGGCCCTGTAATTGAAAGAAAAATTGGCGTAGCCGCTTTTAGTGCATTGGCCATTGATGCACACAAATGGCGCAACAGTGATTGGGCCAAACGAAAGGGATTGTTTGCCGAACTTCATGAAAATGTAGAGAACATGGACGAATCTATTCGCAGCCTGGCGGAAAGACTGGCCCGTAGCCATCCTGCCGCCATTGCCGAAATGAAGAAAATATTCTGGCAGGGCACAGACCATTGGGATGAGTTGTTGAA
>JBBQOJ010000060.1:0-8887 GCA_038330815.1 Chitinophagales bacterium
AACCTCCAAAATAACTAAAATAAAAAAGCTGATTAAACTTTCCGAGGTAAATAAATGTTCCATAAATTTTTATTGAGTGCAAAAATAGCCGGCGGCCATTGGTTTAATTTAAAAAGAATTGTTGCTGGTATGGGCAATTCATCAGGCAAGCGCCTGGCAAATATTTTTTACAATGGAAGGGCCCTCGTACACAAAACCTGTCCACACCTGCACCAGCGATGCCCCTGCCTGCAATTTGGCGTTGGCATCGGCGCCGGTAAATACACCGCCACTGGCAACCAGGGGTATTTTTCCTTTGGTTTTTGTATGGATGTAGTCAATGAGTGAAGTGCTTTTTTTAGCGAGCGGCAAACCGCTTAGTCCACCTGCCCCAATGGCTGCAACCTCTCCTTGCGAAGTGGAAAGCGTATCGCGGTCAATGGTAGTGTTGGCTACTACCAGTCCATCCAGCTCAATTTCCAGCGCAAGTTCAATCACTTCGTCAACTTGTTCGGTGGTTAAATCGGGTGCAATTTTTAATAAGAGGGGTTTCTTAACAGTGAAAGAATAATCCTGGTTTCTGAGGTGCTGGATAATAATGCGCAACGACTCCTTTTCCTGCAGCGCCCTTAACCCGGGGGTATTGGGGGAACTTACATTTACCACAAAATAATCTACATAATCATGTAGTTCGTTGTAACAGGCAACATAATCCCGCCAGGCTTCTTCGTTGGGCGTTACTTTATTCTTTCCAATATTTCCGCCAATGGCCATCCGGAAGTGGTCGTTGCTATTTTTTTTCTTTTTTTGCCATTGTTTCAGGCGTTCTTTTATTATCATTACGCCTTCATTGTTAAAACCCATACGGTTAATCAGCGCTTTATCCTTTGGCAGGCGAAACAGCCTGGGCAATTCATTCCCGGTTTGTGGTTTTGGCGTTACCGTTCCAATTTCTACAAAACCAAAACCTAAGGCTTCCAGCTCGTTCAGGTAGCTGGCGTTTTTATCAAATCCTGCACCTAAACCAATGGGGTTGTCGAACGCAATTCCGAGAAACGATACCTGGAGCAAGTTATTTTTTTTTGGCCTGAATAATAATAGTAAGAGTTTCTTTCCGAAAGGTAGGGAGCAAATAAACTGCAATGCATTCATTGAAAAAGTATGTACTTTTTCCGGGTCGAACAAAAACAGGAAGTTGCGTATGGTGGTGTACATGTGGGGGCAAAAGTAGTACAGAGTTTTCAGTTTTTTCTTTTCCAATAAAATTATAACTTTGATGCAGAAAGTTGCATAAACAACTAATTATTTTTTCTTACAGTAGATTAACCTTGATTAAAAATTATTTTATGCAGGAAGCTTATATTATTGCAGGGTACAGAACCGCCATTACCAAAAGTAAAAAGGGTGGTTTTAGGTTTACCCGGCCAGATGACCTGGCAATTGATGTGATTAAGGGTTTACTGGCCAGTGTACCCCAACTGGATGTAATGAGGGTAGACGATGTAATAGTTGGTAATGCGGTACCGGAGGCAGAGCAGGGTTTGCAGGTAGGCAGGATGATTGCCGCAAGAGCGGTGGGGATACATGCCCCAGGGATTACTATTAATCGTTATTGCGCCAGCGGACTGGAGAGTATCGCGTTGGCCACTGCCAAAATTCGTTCAGGCATGGCAGAATGCATCATTGCCGGTGGCACAGAAAGTATGAGCCTGGTACCCACCGCAGGCTGGAAGACCTCTCCCGCCTATTCCATAGCCAAGGATAACCCTGATTATTATTTAAGCATGGGGCTTACTGCTGAAGCGGTCGCCAGGGAGTACAATATTAGTCGGGAAGACCAGGATGAATTTAGCTACAACAGTCATTTAAAAGCGGGTAACGCGATAAAGGAAGGCTATTTTAAGTCGGGGATATTGCCTGTTACCGTGGAAGAAGTGTACCTCAATGAAAAAGGGAAGAAACAACAAAGGAGCTTTGTGGTGGATACGGATGAGGGGGTTAGGGCAGATACTTCACCCGAAGGGCTCGCCAAATTGAAACCCGCTTTTGCACTGGGCGGATCGGTTACTGCAGGTAACAGTTCTCAAACCAGTGACGGCGCTGCTTTCGTAATTGTGATGAGCGAGCGAATGATTAATGAATTAGGATTGAAGCCCATTGCCCGGCTGGTAAACTGTGCGAGTGCAGGAGTGCACCCCCGCGTAATGGGCATTGGCCCGGTGGAAGCCGTACCGAAAGTATTACAACAGGCAGGTATGACCATGGGCGATATTGACCTGGTGGAATTGAACGAAGCATTTGCCTCTCAGTCATTGGCTGTCATCCGCCAGCTGGAATTGAACCCCGCACAGGTAAATATCAATGGTGGCGCCATTGCTTTAGGCCATCCGTTGGGATGCACCGGATGTAAGCTAACCATCCAGTTAATCAATGATATGAAAAGATTGCGTAAAAAATATGGCATTGTTACCGCCTGTGTGGGCGGCGGCCAGGGAATTGCCGGGATTATTGAAAATATCGATTAAAGCTTTCAAATAAATCAATAAAAAAGCCCGGGTTTCCGGGCTTTTTTATTGCCCTCCCGCCGTTGACTAAACCGCATTATTCCGGTACGGCGTTTTTACTAAATTTTTGGTTAATAGTTAGCCCACTTCCCCTTTTCAACCAAACCAGGTACCTGTTTTGTTTAACATGTTGTTGGGAATCGTCCCCAAAGAATTTACGTTTATTAAGTATAACAATTTAAAAAAAGAGGAGAAAAAAAATGAAAACAATTAAATCCCTGCTGTCGATTGCCCTGTTTGGTGTATTGTTGACGGGGTGTGCCGCCACAGCATTTATTGAAAAAGATGCGGCAGTTAATTTTGACCGTATTAAAACCTTTGCCTGGTTGGAGGAGCCCGGTGATTCCGGTGCAATCAAAAAAAATAGCCTCCAGGAGACCAGCTTGCGACAGGCCGTTAAGGCCGAATTGGAAAAGGCGAGTTGGCAGGAGTCAGCCACCCAACCGGATGTTATATTAAAACATGACATCGTGGTAGAAAAATCCCTGAAGGAAAGCAATAACCCACTTTACTCCCAGGGTTTTACGAGGCGCTTTTACAATCCGTACACGAGGAGGATCAATTACATTTATTATCCCTCCCGTTTTGTTGGATACCAAACCAACGAGTACGAAACAAGGGAAGGAACGCTCACCATCACCATGATTGATGCCAACACCGACAAAGTGATATGGCAAGGGTGGAGTACGGATGAATTGAACAACAGGAATATCACCAGCAAAGAAATCCAGAGTACCGTTAAAAACATTTTCAAGAAATTTGATGCAGGTAAATAGCATCGCTGCATCTCACAAAGCCCTGTTACACTTTGCTAACAGGGCTTTTTCAGTGTCCTTACGTAGTGGTAGTCTTCCTGCCATAATTGGTATCGAAAAAGAACAGGGTGGATAGACAATAAACATCAGCTGCTTCCGGGAATTTAAGTGCTCAGCCGGGATGGTATCATCTCCTTGCCTGTTTTTTTTATACTTTTAAGGGATGTTAGAAATTTCCATCAATACGCCTGCACTCCTTTTTCCAGCCATCACCTTATTAATGCTGGCTTACACCAACCGGTTTTTGTCGTTGGCTACCCTAATCCGGAAGTTACATAGTGAATACACCCAGTCGGGCAAAGGAGCCAATATACTCAACCAAATCAAAAACATCAGAACAAGGTTAAACCTTATCCGGTATATGCAAAGTTTTGGTGCGCTGAGTTTTTTGAGTTGCGTGGTGTGTATGTACCTGATTTTCCGAAACTGGATGGTATTGGCCCACTGGGTATTTGCCTTTAGCCTGTTATTTCTTTTACTATCCATTGCGATATCATTGGTGGAAATAAATAAAAGTACCAAAGCATTGGAATTGCAGCTAAGTGATATTGAAGAACTTTCCGGGGGGAATATCTTTAAAGATATTTTTAAAAAAGATGCCTGATAACCATTGATAGCATTGGTGCTGTCTATATAGCGGGCAGGTAGGCAAAATTGAATTGGCAGACGACCATTGCCTTTTTTTAAGTAAGGGGTGTTACTAGTCTCCTGCAGCCTTCACCCGGCGCTGACTTCGGCCAATAGGTGTCAAGGATTTTCGCCTGGATTATTTCGGATAAGCTTACTTGTTGGCCCTACCTAATTACAAACAACAATTTTACAAAGCAATCGAGATTAACGGTGTGGTTAGGGGATTTGAATTATAGCCGGCCTGCTGCATCGCGCTGAAGTTATTGCCGGTGATCAAATTCAACCGGATTGGTTTCTTTGTAATTTTCATCATAGCTTACAAAAAAATACAGGTAGATCACCCTACTCAGTCGCATCATCCAGGGTTGTAGCACCACCAGTAGCAGGCCATTGAACCCCAGCCAGTAAAACACGCGGTTATCATCAGTAGACACGCCAATCAGCACCATCCAGGCGATAAAACTTGCCACCGAAATAGCCACTGCCAATGCATAGCTAACGTAGCCGGTACCATACCAGAAACCCGTTTCAAGATCATATTTCTGCCCGCATTCCGGGCAGTTGTCGTGCATGTTGAAAATATGCTTTAAGGAGAATTTACTGTAAGGGTTGGGATGTTTAAACATAGGTCCCCTTCTGCACCTGGGGCAACGCATGGTAAAAATGCTCCACAGGTAACCAGGTTTAGGTCTGTTGATATCCATAAGTGGTAAAGGTACTTAAAAGCGATGGCCAATACTTTTATTGTTAAAGCGCCATACTCCTGTAGTTGATCCCTGCTGCCTCCTTGCACCAACATCATTCAAAAGGCGGGCGGATGGCACTAAGGAAGAATAACCTGTTTTATCAGGCGATGGCCGCTAGTATTTTTTTACGTTCCCCAATTTGCTGCCGCCACATGGCATAATACAGTCCCTTTTCTTCCAGTAGTTTTTCATGCGTACCTGTTTCTACCACATCCCCTTTTTCCAGTACATAAATGCGATCGGCATGCATAATGGTACTCAGGCGGTGCGCTATCAAAATACTGATTTGTTCCCGTTGCGAGGAAATGTCTTTTATGGTATTGGTGATCTCCTCTTCGGTTAAGGAATCCAGGGAAGAAGTGGCTTCATCAAAAATCAGCAGGTGTGGTTTTCTTAACAAGGCCCTGGCAATGGACAAACGTTGTTTTTCACCACCGGATAGTTTTAGTCCACCTTCCCCAATCATGGTCTCCAACCCGTTTTCGGCCCTGGATAAAATATTGATGCAGGAGGCCTTCCGCAACACATCCACCAGGTCGGCATCGGTGGCCCCGGGGTTTACAAACAACAGGTTTTCCTTGATGGTGCCACTAAACAACTGGGTGTCTTGTGTTACAAAACCAATTTGGTTGCGCAGGTCATCAAAGTTGATATTGTTTTCATCAATGCCGTTGTATAAAATAGAGCCTTCCTGGGTACGGTACAGGCCCACCAATAATTTCATCAGGGTAGTTTTACCGCTGCCACTCGGACCTACAAAGGCAATCGTTTCACCGATCTTAACATCAAAACTAATATTGTTGATGGCTTTTTGCTGGGCAGACTGGTGTTTGAAACTGATGTTTTTAAATGCCAGGGTTACAATATTGCCAAGGGTTTTGGGGTACAGGGGTTGCGCCTCCGGCGCTTTTTTCATCAGGTTGTGAAAGTTTAATAAAGAAACCTGTGCTTCGCGATAGGTGATAATAATATTACCAATTTCCTGCAACGGGCCAAATACAAAGAAGGAAAAAATCTGCATCGTCGCCAGTTCCTTTGGCGGCATTACATGCCGATAGACCAGCCACATGAGCATAAATAAAATTAACTGGCGCAGGGTATTTACAAAAGTACCTTGTATAAAACTGATGCTGCGGATGCGCTTCACCTTAGTGAGCTCGAGTTTTAAAATCTTAAACGTGTTTTTATTTAACCGGTCTACCTCCTGCCCGGTAAGCCCCAGGCTTTTTACCAGTTCAATATTTCTTAACGATTCGGTGGTAGCACCGGCAAGGGAAGTGGTTTGGGCCACAATGTTTTTTTGAATAATTTTCACCTTTTTACTTAACAGATTAGAGATAACGGTAAGTAAAAAGATGCCACCAAAATAAATGATGGGAAGGCTCCAGTGAATGGCTGTGGCATAAACAGCCACAAAGATAATCCCGATGATTACCGGGAAAAGGATATTGATGAAGGCAGAAACAAATTTTTCCGTATCCGTTCTTACCTTGGTTAAGATGCTGAGGGTTTCACCGCTGCGCTGGTCCTCAAATTCCTGGTAGGGCAATTTCATCGCGTGTTTTAAACCGTCGGTGAAAACGGCGGCACCAAATTTTTGGGTTACCAGGCTTAAAAAATAATCCTGGAATGCCTTGGCAATACGGCTCACCATGGCAACGCCCACCGATGCGCCTAATAATGTGAGCAGTGGCCCGGCAAAGTTCCACCAAAAGGGCTGAAAGCTTTCCCCATCCGCATAGTAACGGTAGCCAAGGTCAATCAGTTTACCAAATATAATGGGGTCAATCAGTGAAAAGCTAATGTTGATGGAGGCGAGTAACAGCGTAAGAATAACCAACCATTTAAATGGCTTTAAATACTGTATTAAAATCTTCATTATCGGGGGTTGAAATTATATCGAAAATTGTCGATGTGTCAAATATCGTACAAGTTCGTAAAAAATGACAAATTTGCTGTTTTGTATTATTATGATGTTATCCATTGTATAGGTTTTTGTTTTCGTAATTTGCCGCCAATGAAGCATGTACTGGTAGATATGCACCGGCTGAAACAAAATCCTTACAACGGGTTGTATACCTTCTCAAAACAGTTGGGCCAAAGCCTGGCGGCCTTATCACCCGAACATCTGCGCCTGCATTTTTATTTGCCCCGGCAGCAGTTTGGCATATTTGGTGGTAAGCAGCATTACCGGGCGCATCATTCCATCGATAAATTTTTTATGGCCCGTACCGCCCGGTATGATGTATGGCATGCCACCACTACCATCTCGTGGTACAGGCCCTTCAACCGGCATACTAAATTCATCTTCACTGTTCACGACCTTAATTTTTTGCTGGAGGATGCCCAACGGGTAAAAGGAAACCGGCAATTACTGCAACGTATTCAGCAACGGATCAACCGCGCTGACCACCTTACGTTTATTTCAGCCTACGCCAAAGACATTTCCGCACAGCACCTGCAATTGGGCGATAAGCCCACTTCTATTATTTACAATGGATGCAACATGAACCAATTCACCCATTTTAACAGCCCGCGCTACCAGCCTTCCAAACCTTTCCTGTTCACCATTGGACTGGTGCAACCGAGGAAAAATTTTCATTTATTACCTGCTTTGTTACAACACAACAACTATGAATTAATCATTGCCGGCCTGCATGATTTTGACTATAAAAAAGTGGTGGAAGCAGAGATAAAAAAATGGGGGATGACCCACCGGGTTAGGCTGATTGGGCCGGTAACTGAAGAAGAAAAATATTGGTACTATAAAAATTGCGCCGCATTTTTATTTCCTTCCTTCGCTGAAGGTTTTGGCTTGCCGGTACTGGAAGCCATGCAATTTGGAAAGCCTGTTTTTCTTTCCAATCAAACCTGCCTGCCCGAGATTGGCGGTGAGGTAGCCTACTATTTCGATAATTTTGACCCTGTGGAAATGCAACAGGTATTTGAGAAGGGAATGGTACATTACAGCGAAAACAATAGGATGGATAAGATCAGGCAGCGGGCGGCTTTTTTTAGCTGGGAGCGGTCCGCAGCTCAATACCTGCAAATTTATTCAACCATCTAACATGTTAAGCACTGGTTCCATCCCCGAAACTCTCATGGTGTCTATCGCCATGGCTACGTATAACGGCGAGCGGTACCTGCAACAACAATTGGATACCATTCTGCAACAAAGCCATGCCCAACTCGAAATTATCATTGTAGACGATTGTTCCACCGACAACACACGAAATATACTGAACATTTATCGCCAAAAAGACCAACGGATTCACCTCTATTTCAACGAAAGGAACACCGGTTACAAAACCACTTTTATTACAGCGCTTCAACATTGCACAGCGGAATATATTCTTTTCTGCGACCAGGATGATTGTTGGCTCCAGCACAAAGTGGAAACATTGCTCAGGTACATCGGCGATCGGTTGCTGGTGTTCTCAGATTCGGAACTGGTCAACGAGGCCGGCGATTCCATGGGTATGCACTTATCCGATACCGTTAGTATGCGGCAACCAGGCAAAGCGGTTGTAAACAGGGGGTTCGTGACTGGTAATTGTGTGTGGGGGCATACCATTTTATTTCACCAGTCGCTATTGGTCCACGCAGCGATGGAAAACAATGATCATCCGCACGATTGGTGGCTGGCGGTGGTCAGCAGCCTTTTGGATAAAATTGTTTTTTGCCCGATAGTGCTCAACCAATACCGGCAACATGGCCACAACGTGACCCAGGCAATGCCCGGCAAAAAAGGTAAAGTACCAGGAAGAAAACGGGCGGAGTACGAATTACAACTGTCAAGAATTGATAGCATCGCGGCCTTACCCTTTAATACCGACCAGGCTTTTTATTTGCAATGGAAACAATTATTTATTACCCGTGAACTGGGTTTTAGTATGCCACTGTTTACCTTCCTGCTAAAACACCGGAAAGCGGTTTTTGCTTTTAAACAAAAAAACTGGTTCGCACAGGTAGTGGAGATAAGAAAAATGTGCCGGGAACTTCCTTAACCGCGGTTATTTTTTCCGAAGATATATAGCGGCAGTATCGCCATTGCCTTTTGTATTTTCCTTTGTCATTATTTCCCTGAACGCCTTTACCTGGGTTTTACTAAACATGCTTGCCCCTTGGTTCACCATCTGGCTATCGGGGGCAT
>JBBQOJ010000061.1:0-8871 GCA_038330815.1 Chitinophagales bacterium
ATTGAACAAAGATTAACAATCAGCCCTTGCCTGGCTGCAACCAGGTGGGGTACCAGCGTACGCGTAAGATGGTAGGCACTGTACAGGTTGGTATTCATCATTGTTTCTAAATGTCCATCCGGCTCCTCATGGATACTTCCCGGCAGAAAAGTACCCGCATTGTTTACCAAAATATCCAGTTTTCCGGACGGGGTTTGCTGCAGCAGTGATAATACCCAGTTGCCAAATTCCACGGCTGCTTCCTTCACCGCCAAATCGACCACTTTTGCCTGGATGGTGCTGGAGGGGAAACGGGTTTGCAGTTCAGCTACCGTATTGTAAAGGGCAGTTTCATTGCGGGCACAAAGCAATAGATGCGCACCTGTTTCGGCAAAAGCGGCTGCGATGGCCTTGCCAATACCTTTAGAAGCACCTGTGATTACTACATTCATAACTTAAATGTTTTAATAAAAATGGGCGGAGAAAATGGAATGACATGTTAATTCATGGTAACTTTTGCAACGGAATAGCGGGTATAAAATATGGAAGCCTACTTTTGCGTTATACTACATTCAACCCAAGTGTAGATTTTTTTATGAAATATAAACATCTTTTTTTTGATTTGGATCACACCCTTTGGGATTTTGATGCCAACGCAAAAATAACGCTTACAGAAATGTATTCTTTTTTTAATCTTGAATCGAGGGGGGTAGCTCCCTTTGAAACCTTTTACCGGCACTATATTCATCACAATGAATTACTGTGGAACCGTTATCACAAAGGATTTATAACCGGCGAGGAGTTGAAATGGAAACGCATGTGGCGCACCCTGCTGGAATTTAAAATTGGCGACGACAAATTGGCCAGGGACATGAGCAGGAAATTTATGGAATTACTTCCCACCCGCAACAGGTTGTTTCCACATACCATTGAAGTACTCGATTACCTGGTGTATAAAAATTACCAGCTCCACATGATCACCAATGGGTTTGAAAAAATACAATGGACCAAATTACAAAACAGTGGTTTGGATGTATATTTTAAAAATGTAGTTACGTCGGAAGCCAGCAACAGCCTTAAACCAAGAAAAGAAATATTTGACTTTGCTATGTTGAAAGCCGGTGCCAGCGTGAGTGACAGTATTATGCTGGGCGATAACCTGGATGCAGATATCCAGGGGGCCATTAACGCCGGGATAGATTCTGTATTTGTAAATCACATCAATACCACCACCACTCTACAACCCACTTTTACGGTTAGTAATTTAAAGGAGTTACAACAAATATTTTGATACCAACCCATTCAAACCTGGGATAAAAATTTACACCATTCATAAAAAAACCTGTTCTTTTGGAACAGGTTTTTTTATGAATGGTTACGCAATCAGATTTTAGCCGTGCTGGATTTTTCTTTACCACATGACTTACCAGAGGTTTCCGTTTTGTTGCAGCAGGTTTTTCCTTTACATTTCTTTTTCTTTTTACCGTTATCTGCAAATGTTACGCCGGTAACCATCAAGGCAGCGGTAGCCAATAAAAATACTTTTTTCATAAATTATGCTGTTTTAGGTTTTCGTAATACAACGTGAATGTAACAGCAAAATTGTATATCTCAAAATTGTTACTGTTAAATTGGCAAGGTGGGTTAACCAATATGCCCTCCGCTATAAGGTGGCAATTACCGTAACGCCGCCCTTCACCATTTCATTAAGCTTTACATTGATTCTGCTATTTAGTGGTAACAGGATATCTACCCGGCTGCCAAATTTTATAAAGCCCATCTCCTGGGTTTGGTTCACTTTTTGACCCACCTGAAGGTAATTGATGATGCGCTTGGCAAGTGCGCCGGCTATCTGTTTTACCAGCACCTCGGTGTTCCCGGTTTTTATCACCACCGAATGCCGCTCGTTTTCGATAGACGACTTGGGATGCCAGGCTACCAGGTATTTCCCTTTATGGTATTGATTGTAAACAACTTCCCCGCTTACCGGATTACGGTTAACATGTACATTGACAGGGCTCATAAATATGGATACCTGCAGGCGTTTATCATGAAAATATTCCGGGTCGGTTACTTCTTCAATCACCACTACCTTCCCATCGGCAGGTGCTACCACCAGGCCTTCCTCTTGGGTAAGTTCCCGGTTGGGGATGCGAAAAAAGGAAATCAGGAATAACAAGGCGCCAAAAGTTGCAAAAAAGAACACCCAGGCCACTGCAGGCAGGGAGGCACTAAAGAAATAAAAGAAGATAAGATTAAGGGCGCCAAATATCATGGTGCCAATGGCAATGCTTTTATATCCTTCCCTGTGTATCGTCATATTTTGCAATTGAAGAGCAAATATAAGCCACCCGGCGCAGGCTGCAAGGCAATGGCCTATACAAATAATTTTATAAACAGCCAGGCAAAAGGGATGGCTACCAGCAATGAATCAAAACGGTCAAGAAAACCGCCATGCCCCGGCATGATGGCACCACTGTCTTTTACATTCGCCATGCGTTTCAGTTTGCTTTCCAACAAATCGCCAGCGGTGCCGGTAATGGCACAAATTGCTGCCAGCAGGAAATACACACTTTGATGAAAACCATGATAGAAAAACGATTTTGATAATAAAGGAAAAACATAGCCCATTACCACCACGCTTAAAATAGCGCCGCCAATAGTGCCTTCCCAGGTTTTTTTTGGTGAAATGCTGGAGAAGGGAGTTCTTCCAATCACCGAACCTACCAGGTAGGCCATGGTGTCGTTCACCCAAATACTAAGAATGATGGCCAGTGGTAAGGTATTGCCATGCCCTCCCTGGTCGTATCCGGCCATTATGTTGCTCCAGTTCATCCTTAAATCTATCATCAAACAAATGGGCAGGGTGATATACAGTAACCCCAATAGCGTGTATCCAAGGTGTTTTGTACCATAAATGCGCTTCACCAGGCCGATAAATTCTATCCAGCACCCGGCATGTATCACAATAAACAGGAGTAAGAAACTCCATTCGTTCCAAAGCAATCCAGTCATCATCACCGCCACAAAAATCAATGAAGTGAGGGCCCGTATTTTAAGTGTAGAAATATTGATCGCCATTCGGGTTACATTTTACCTGGGTTGTTGTAGCTAACAGGTTCTTCCTCAAAGGGATTATCGGTATAAGCCACACCGGGCATGGGCTTTTCTTCACCTGGCTGATCGATTTCCTTAACGCTCACTTTATCAAAAAGGTAAAAAAGCGCCACCACCAACACCATGCTCGCTAACCCCGCCCAAAGCGGTAATCCTTCGTCCATTTTCGACATATCGGGCTTTTGCCCGGGTTTGGTAGTAATATATAAAACCGTGATGGCAAAAGCATTGTTAAAAAAATGCCCGATGATGCTTAACCAGAGATTACCAGTGCGGTAAAAAATCCAGCCCAATACAAAACCCAGTGCAAACCGACTTAAAAAGCCCAGGTACGATCCATGGATGGCACTGAATACAATGGCAGTTACCACAATGGCCAGCACCGGCATCTTAAACCACCGCGATAAAAGGTTTTGCAGCCCCCCGCGAAACAAAGTTTCTTCAAACAAGGCGGGCAATAGGGCAATTACCAGCAGGGAAAGCAGGTAGTCTGTAAAATTGTCCATCCTGGCCATCACCGCTACCTGCCGATTATACGCATCCTCTGCCAACTGAAAAGTTATCCGCGATGCTTTTGACCAGGGAAGCATTTCGGTTAGTTCCTGCAAGGCACTCACCATGGGCAATGAGGCAAACATGATGAGCAATACAACGCCCACCGGTAAAAGTTGGAGTGGTTGACGTAATCCCAGGTGCAACGCGGCCTTTTTATGGCACAGGTAGGCATATAGCATGGCGGGTAAAAAAAATAAAAACAGGGTAGAGATGGAATTCATCCATCGCAACGCAGAGGCATTGGAGGGTTGCAATAACTTGTCCATAAAGCCGGGTGTAGAAATGCTTTTTAAATCTTCCAGGCCCATGGTGCCCAGCAGAGGCAAAAGGCTAACGGCAGTTCCAATCAGCAACCCTACACCGGTAAAAGCTGTTAAAATTCCCAGTTGCCCCCAGTAGGAAATACGTTTAGTTGCCAGATGCGCCATAGTGTTTGATTATAAGTGCGTAAATTTACAGCCAAAAAAGTATATGGGTAAAGGTTTATTGATGGTGCTATCGCCACCGGCATTCTATTTCCAAATTCCAGTTACTTCAATTACAACAAATTAGTAAACACTATATGCCATCTATCGGTAACATACAACTACCCGAATTTCCTTTGCTGCTCGCTCCCATGGAAGATGTAAGCGATCCTCCTTTTAGGGCCGTGTGTAAAGATAAAGGTGCCGATTTGATGTATACGGAGTTTATCAGCAGCGAGGGATTGATCCGGGATGCGATTAAGAGCCGCCAGAAGCTGGATATTTTCGATTACGAAAAACCGGTGGGGATACAAATTTTTGGTGGTGATGAGGAGAGCCTTTCCCTGGCTGCAAAGATTGTAGATGTAACCAACCCGGATTTACTGGACATTAATTTTGGATGCCCCGTTAAAAAAGTGGCCCTTAAAGGGGCAGGCGCCGGGGTATTGAAAGACATCGACCTGATGGTACGGCTAACTTCCGCCGTAGTAAAATCAACCTCCCTGCCGGTAACGGTTAAAACCAGGCTGGGTTGGGATGACAGTAACCGCAATATAGAAGAAGTAGCAGAACGGTTACAGGATGTTGGCATTAAGGCACTTGCCATCCATGGGCGTACCCGCTCCCAAATGTACAAGGGCGAAGCCGATTGGACACTGATCGGTAAGGTGAAGAACAATCCGCGTATCAATATCCCGATTTTTGGAAATGGCGATATCGATAGTCCACAGAAAGCGCTGGACTATAAAAACCGCTATGGTATAGATGGAATTATGATTGGCCGTGCCGCTATCGGCTATCCATGGATATTTGACGAAATAAAGCATTTCCTGGCTACCGGCGAACACCTGCCAGCTCCTACAATTGAAGACAGGGTAAGTGTTTGCAAAAAACATTTGCATAAATCTTTTGAATGGAAGGGACCGGTGGTAGGCATATTTGAAATGCGCCGCCATTACGCCAATTACCTGAAGGGGCTGCCCGGCATCAAGGAATACCGCTACCAGCTGGTTACGCTAAAAACCGTGGATGAAATCGACGAGGTGTTGGAAGAAATTGTAATAAAATACGCCGGCTACGAATTTGAAAAAACACCCATCGAGTTAATCAACTACCACGAAAAATGCCCGGTGTAAATAGCAGGTGTTATTTGTGCTTGTTTACCTGCCTGGATCAACATCTTGCTGGCCGGTGCCGGCAACGCCTAAAAGGTAATAAAATGTCTTTTACCCATATATCCGCTTTACCACCACCCGGTATTTCTCCATAATTACTTTTCGTTTAAGTTTTAAGGTGGGCGTTAGTTCACCGCTGTCAATGGTCCATTCATTGGGCAAAAGTTCAAACCGTTTCACCTGTTCTACCTGGTTAAAAAATTTATTAAAACTGTCCAGCAATTCGCGGTACAATTCCAATACTTTCGGATGATGTACGGCATCTTCATTGGTAGTAAAAGGTATTTGTTTGTGCCGCATCCACTCTTTTAGATTTGGGATGGAGGGCACAATCAATGCACCCACAAATTTTTGATCGGCGCCTATTACCATCATTTGTTCAATAAAGGGCGATTCCTTCATCCTGTTTTCGATGGGTTGCGGTGCCACATACTTGCCGCCACTTGTTTTAAACAGTTCTTTTTTGCGGTCGGTAATTTTTAGATAGATGCCATCTTCAAACACACCGATATCTCCGGTGTATAGCCAACCATCAATAATGGTTTCTGCAGTAAGGTCGGGACGGTTGTAATAGCCCATCATTACACTTGACCCTCTTACACAAATTTCCCCATCTGGTTCCAGCCTTACTTCCTGTCCTTTCAATACAGGGCCCACCGTGCCGAACTTTGTACCGCCGGGATATTGGCAGTTTACACTGATCACCGGGCTGTTTTCGGTTGGGCCATACCCTTCATAGATAGGTATTTTTGCAGCAGTAAAAATCCTGATCAACCTTACCTGGCAGGCAGCCCCACCGGTAATGATGTAGTGAACATTATTGCCGAGTGCCTCGCGCCATTTACTAAAAATTAATTTATTGGCAAGTGCCAGTTGCACATTATACCAGATACCCATGTTCTTGTTGTTGTCATATTGATCTCCCAGGGCAACGGCCCAGTCGAACAACTTCCGTTTGGTTCCGGTTAATGCAGCCCCTTTATCCATAATCTTTTCATACACCTTTTCCAGTAACCTTGGAACCGTACAAAAAATATCGGGTTTTACTTCCTTTAAATTGTCCGCAATTGTTTCAAGACTCTCTGCATAATATATGGAAATACCACTGTTGATATAGATGTAGGAGGCCATTCTTTCAAAAATATGATTAAGGGGTAAAAAACTCAGCGCCTTGCCCTCCACATCTCTATCAAAGGGAAAGCTAATAACTGAATTAATGACATTGGTTACAATATTCCGGTGACTAAGCATTACCCCCTTGGGTGTTCCGGTGGTACCGGAGGTATAGATGATAGTGGCACAATGTTCCGCCAAAATAGTTGGCCGTATAGCCTCCAACCGGCTGAAGTCGGCAGGAGAAGGCATGGCCATCAATATCTCCCAATAATCTACACCAGGTAAATCGTCAAAACTATACACATTTTTCAGGGTGGGTATCCGCGAACGGATACTATCTACTTTATCAAGAATATCCTGGCCACTGATAAAGGCCAATTTTACACCGGCATCATTAAATATGAATTCCAGTTCATTAATATTGGTGGTAGGATAAATTGGGCAAAGGGCTGCTCCAATTTGCTGACAGGCCATATCTAACATCAGCCACTCCGGCCGGTTCTTACTCACCAGGGCTATTTTGTCCTGGTTGGCCACCGTCATGTCGTTACCGCTGATCCCCAGGCTAAGCAAAGCAGCGCTTAACTTGTTCACCGTTTGCATTACTTCTGCCGTAGGGTATTGGCGCCAGGTACCATTCACCTTGCCTCCAAACATATCCGCTTTTGGAAAATTATCCAGTTGATACTGCAGGAAATCAAATATTCTTGAGTTTTCGTTCATATGCAATCGTTCAATGCTTAAATGAGTATGCCAGACAATTTTTTAATGTTCTGTGAGTCTACCGGGATAAACCGCAGTTCAACTACCCGTTTTAACCTGCAATTCCCCCGATGTTGTGATACAGCTTAACTAAGATAAATAAAAAAGCCATCCCATTATTGTGGGATGGCATTATAATATAAATTAATAACTATTTTTTGGAAGCGGAAATGTTGAGTTTCAGGTTTACGTCCTTGCGAATAAACCAATCTGCGGGGTTATTGGGGCCTTTGTAATTCATCCCCCAATCAGTTCTGTCAATATTAAAGTCTGCTTTGGCTGTTACATTCCCATCGGTTACACTAACCACCGCTGGAAAAGCTACGTTCCTGGTACTATCCCTCAAGGTTAAATTGCCGTTGATGGTATGGGTAGCATCTTTAAGTACCACGTCCTTCATTGTGCTATCATATTGAAATGGGGTAATTCCGGTGATTTCAAATTTTGCAGTGGGGTATTTGGCTACATCAAAAAAGTCAGCACTTTTCAAATGCCCTTCCAGCTTTTGCTTGTTTTCAGGATCGCCAGCCAGGTCAATGTTGTTAATGGAAGCAACATCAATAATAAAACTGCCGCCGGTTAAATTTCCATCCTTAGCCGCAAGGCTTCCTTCCTTTAAATTAAAGGTGCCGGTATGTGCTCCATTGGCCTTGGTGGCTACCCAGGTGATGTTGCTGGTGGTATCCATTGTATAAGTAGTGCCTTCGGTTGCAGCGGCGGTTGCTTTGTCGCCAGTAATGGCCTGGTCAGCTTCCGGGGCATTGTTGCATGCTGCAATTAATGCAATAGCGGCAACGGAAAAAAATGTTTTTTTCATGTGTTGTTGTTTTTATGGATGATTGATATTTTCGCTTAAATGGGGGTGTGATTGGCCGATCCAGGCTTATCGGTAATATTGGCCCGGGGGCACTTTATAAATCCTCCCCCTTTGAAAACGGCTAAATTCATCGTAATTGGCGGCGTGGGTATTGATCCAGTTTTGATAGGCGGTTAAATTTTGAACAGTGCCAAAAAGCCATTGATTATATGCATCAAACAGGCCTTCCTGTAACAATTGACGCTGGTGGTCAAACAAGCGGTTGGGAAACTTACCGGCGTATTCCCTAAACCAATCGAGGATAAACCTTGTCCTGATCATGGTAAGTGTTTCAGGGTTGATGCCGCCGGAGGCGATTAATGCCTGCTTTTTCATTACCTGTAAAAACGCGTCTGTAAAAGTGAATTTTGTTTTGTCCTTGTTCTCCTTAGTAAAATCAGTTTCAGCGTATAATTTCTTATAGCTTTCCAGCAGTATGGACTTTATTTCAGGTGTTGTTTTACTTAGGGGCTCCATGTTCACAAATATTTCCCCGTAAAGAATACTCCATACCTTATCTCTCGTAAAAAAATAATATTTGCTTGCGTTATAGTAATTCTTAGAAAAATTAGGATCGGTTTCAATTCCCTTCTCCCACTGGTTGATGGCATCGTAATCTTTTTGGGCCCAAAGCAGTTCGCCTAAATCATTGTACAATGCCCCGCTTTTTGGAAATCTTTTCAGTCCCTTTTTATATAACTTCTCACATTCCTTGGTTTGTGCAAGTTGCTTGTATATGTTACCTGCAATCTGGTAGCACTGGTCATCCGCATCTTCCCTGTCGAGTAAGGGCTTGATTTCTTCCAACGCCATGGGGAAATTTCTTTGTAGAAAATAGTTAAGCGAC
>JBBQOJ010000062.1:0-8866 GCA_038330815.1 Chitinophagales bacterium
CTTGTAGTGAAACTCTTCAAACTTGTCTTTTTTATATCCACCGAGGTTTATAAAAAATAATTTCAACCCGGCTGTTTCGGTATTTTCCTGCCGGGTGCTAACAGGCACCGCCCTGATAGTAAAGTCGCCCACCTGCCTAACTTCCCGCCAGGCATCTACATGGATTTTACCGTTTGCTTCGGGCCAGCTGTTAATAATGTCCTGTGATAAGTTGTTTACTCCATTTGCAATCCCAAAAAAGATATCGTGCTGTTCAATATTGCGCCCCACCGGTTTACAACCTAATAGCAGCATGTAAAGGGTTGGCTCCTGCATCATCATTGCCTTCTATAATTATTTAAGCAAAGAAAAGCCATGCCCGGTTAATCAATAGCTATTATTTTTTTGTCTCCCGCCATCAGCCTGGGAAATACTGGCTATACAGTTGGGATACACAGAGCGAAGTAACCAAAAAAACATCGGGGCATGCCACGCAGCCGAACAGAAGCTGGCGCCAGAAATGATGCCCTGGTTTATCCAGAAGTTAAGCTGGACCTACAATACAGGAAACTGCAACGTGAGAACAAAAGTTAGAACAGTTGCATGGGTGGCTTCGCACGATTTACAGGAGCCCACCCGTACAGCTGCTGGCTTTGTCGCTTTATCGGTACCGCAGTACAAGGATACCATGGTGGAGAAGGACTATAAATACCTATGGTATATTAAAGCTTCGTCCGGTAGAATGAAATAATTAATTGAAGGAAGAATTGATCTAATATTTAATAATTGGCTTTGAAGAAAAAAAATTACTATAAATTGTAAGGAGTTAATCGAAGAAATAGTGCAGTACCTGCGTGAGGTCATTGCTGAAAAACGTGCAGATATGGTGTATTACCAGCTTCCTGCAATTGTTAGGGGTGGGGTTGCCCAAAACAGCTTTTTAAAAAACTGGTGTTGAATGCCCTCAAATTCAGCAAAAAACATTTGTGCCAGTTGTTACTATAACCGGTGTATTGGAAAACGATGGCTGGCATTTCACACTGGCAGACCATGGTACTGGTATATCAAAAGAACAATATAAAAGAAAATTGTAATTTTTCAGCGACTTCCTACCCGTTCGGTGGATGAAGGTTCAGGAATAGGTTTATCAAACTGTAAAAATATAGGGAAATTATACAAACCAACAATTTGGCTAATATCAAATCCGGGAGCTGGCAGCTCTTTTCATTTTACCCTTGCAAGAAACGCTGTTGTATGAAAAAAAAATTAAATTGTATTTTATTGATTGACGATGATGAGGCTACCAATTTTTTCAATAATATCATATTAGAAGAAATTGACTGTGCCCATCATATTAAAATAAAACAAACAGCCAGGGCTGCGTTAAACTACCTGGTGGATAGTGGCCAACTTAATGACAGGCAAAATGGTCTCCCATTTCCTGACTTGATTTTTCTTGATATCAATATGCCGGCGATGAACGGCTGGGAGTTCCTGGCAAAATTTGATGGCATCAAAGACTCCCTGCCCAAGGCGCCGGTAATTGTGATGCTATCTACTTCTATTAATCCGGATGACAAATTAAAGGCAGATAATACCCCCCATATTGCCGAATTTTTCAATAAGCCCATTACCCCTATAATGGTTACCTCCATTATCAATAAATATTTTCCCGTATAATTTACGGCTTGCAAAACCGGTTTACTAACAGTAAGTAATCAGCGCTTTATTTGTGTTTTTATTTAACAGCGATAATATCCGCTTTTTCAATTACCGGGGGAGCGGATAACAATTCTTCCGCCTTTTCCATCAGGGCTGCCGCAATTGGGCCGTCCAGGTGGGCTGCTCTTCCATCTTCACCGGGAAAGGTGTCAAAAATACCAAAAGTGGAAGGGCCCATTTGTAAAGCAAACCAATGAGTGGTTAGTGGCTCTGCATTTGCCAATGGCAAAGCACTTTTAAGAAACTCCATCAGTGTTTGTTCCATTCCGGGTTTGGCTTCCAACCTAACCAATAAAGCAATATTGTTCATACCTAGGGTTTTATGATAAATGATGGTAATTGGGATAGTTACGAAAAAATGAGGGTGCAGGGTTGGGCTAACTATTGCCCATAATGAAAAGTGGCACTTATATTGACTTATGCTGATATCATTGCAATTAATCCCAGGCGCTGTTAGCTGTTATTGTAACAATGGCGAGGCAACAAATACCTGCTATTTTATTCATCATGATGTAAAAATCTATCACAATGAACAAGCTACTTTTAATCATTTTCCTTGGTGTAAGTGCCCTCGCTTTTATGGGCTGTGCCAATACAGGAAAGGCTGAAAAAAATATTACCCCGGGCAACCTAGCAGAGAATGGCCTGCCCGACCCCTTTGAAACTAAATCGGTAAAAAATTTCAGTAAAGTGGTAGGCTGGAAAGCCGATGAAACCCCGCAGGCACCCAGCGGCTTTACTGTAACAAAATATGCCGATGGTTTTGAGCACCCCCGTTGGATGTATGTAGGCGAAAACGGTGATGTATTTGTGGCTGAGTCAAATACGATTCTGAAGGGCATAATGAAATTTGGGGCAAAAATTTCCCGAAAAATTAAAACACAAAATATTGGAACAAGCGCCAACCGGATCACCCTGTTAAGGGACAGCAATAAAGACGGTGTGCCCGAAGAACGATTTGTATTTGCAGAAAATCTCAATCAACCATTTGGCATGTTAATTCTAAATAATAATTTTTATATAGCCAATACAGATGCTTTGCTGAAGTTTAATTATAAGCCGGGTGATACCAAACTAAAAGGTAAAGGCCAAACGGTGATGGAATTACCTGCAGGCAAACATAACCAGCACTGGGCGAGGAACATTATCCTTAATCAAAAAAAGGATAAATTTTATATCGCCGTTGGTTCCGGCTCCAACGTGGCAGAAAATGGTATGGAACAGGAGGTAAAAAAAGCAGCCATCCTGGAAGCCAATATCGATGGTACAGGCGAACGCATTTATGCTTCCGGATTAAGAAATCCTGTTGGGATGGATTGGGCCCCGGGCACCAATACGCTGTGGACCACCGTAAATGAACGCGATGAGCTGGGGGATAACCTGGTGCCCGATTATTTAACCGGTGTGCAGGAAGGAGGTTTTTATGGATGGCCCTATGCTTACTATGGTAAGAATTTAGACCCACGGATGAAAGATAATCAACGACCCGACCTGGTGAGCAAGTCCATTACACCGGATGTTTCACTCGGTTCGCATACGGCTTCGTTGGGTTTGGTTTTTTACACAAAAGATGCATTTCCGGCAAAATACAGAAACGGTGCATTTATCGCCCAGCATGGTTCGTGGAACCGTAAGCAGCTGTCGGGTTATAAAGTAGTTTTTGTTCCGTTTAGTAAAGGCAAGGCGGTTGGTAAACCGGAAGAGTTTTTAGGTGGTTTTATGGTTGCTGGTTCAAGAGACAGCGAAGTAAGGGGCAGGCCGGTAGGCATCGCTTTGTTGCCGGATGGATCAATGCTGGTAACCGACGACGTTAGTAATATCATTTGGCGGGTGAGCGCCAACAGCGGATCGTGATAATGAAATGGGTGTTTGTATTCGTGGTGTAAAAGTTGTACCTTTTTATTTAAAATATTGCTATGACAAATAATAAAATAGAACTGGAAGAATTAAATAAAGCAGCACTTGAAAAATTGGAGGCTTATATGCAGGAAGTGGGTAGCAAAGAAGGTGAAGATCACGACAAAGTGCATAGTGCCAAAGAAGAATGGCAGCTTGCCTGGAATAAAATGATGGAAACATTACTGGTACTGCAAAAACTTGAAATTTAACCATTGCCCTCACCTTTTAACTTTCACTAATTAGCCTGGAAAATTTAACGGCTTGTAAAACCAGTTTTTTTAAGAAAAATAACTACTTTTATCACTCACCAAAAAGAAAGGAGGTATTCATGCAATCTACAGATCAGTCATGGACAGCTCCGGTAACTACAAGTTAACCGAATTGTTCAGCAAATAATCTGCCGGCCTATGCCGCCGGGGGCCACCAGTTTATACTGGTGGCTTTTTTTATAGGTTTTAACACCAGCTGGGAAAAAATACCAACACGAATGCTCAGTCACCTCATTATTAATTGTAATTTTAACAGATGTTTAGTCAAAATCCAGTAGAAAATAATGCGCCGCATTCCTCGTTTCTTCTTTTTGCCTGCAAAAAGTTTTCATGGTTTTCCTTTGACGAATTAATGTTGATTAATGGTGGTCATACATTTATCAATCCTAATTAGTTAATTAAAAAAGTAATATATTTCAGGTTATGAGTAAAAAAGAAACGTTTGTGTTTTCTGAATTATCTGAGCCACATCGAATCAGAACCAAGGAGATATTAAAGAAACACCCCCAGATAAGAAAGCTAATCGGCAAAAATCCCCTCACGATTCTTGCTATCCTTGGCCTCGTATCTTTCCAGGTGGCAATGGCATGGGGGGTGTCTGACCAATCCTGGTGGATTGTTGTGATCTCCGCTTATTTATTGGGTGCATTTGCCGACCATGCCTTATTTGTAATGATTCATGAGTGTGCCCACCGGTTGTTGTTTAAAAAGCCGGAAGCCAACCGGTTGGCGGGTATTTTTGCTAATATTCCTCAACTGTTCCCCAGTTCCGTTTCGTTTGAAAGATACCATATCAAGCATCATTCTTTCCAGGGCGTACACGAGCTGGACGCAGACCTGCCCAATAAATGGGAAGCCAAACTGATCAATAATTATTTTATAGGCAAAGTTGTATGGCTGTTATTTTACCCCGTGTTCCAGGTTTTCCGTATCAGCAGGTTGAAAGAGATTAAACCTTTTGACGGGTGGGTAGCGCTTAATTGGGGAGTGCAAATCGCGTTCATCATATTGGTCACTTTTTTTTGGGGGCCCAAGGCCATCCTCTTTTTACTGCTAAGCTTTTTCTTCTCGGTGGGCTTGCACCCGTTAGGTGCCAGGTGGATACAGGAACATTACCTAACCCATGGTGAACAGGAAACCTACAGTTATTACGGACCCCTTAACACGGTCGCCTTTAATGTGGGTTTTCACAACGAACACCACGATTTCCCTTCTGTGCCCTGGAACAGGTTGCCACAAATACGGCAGGGAGCGCCTGCCTTTTACAACACCTTATTTTACCATACCTCCTGGACAAAACTGTTTTTCCGCTTCCTGTTTGATAAAGAGATTTCCCTTTTTTCCAGGGTAGTGCGCCACGACCGTGGAAAAGTGAAATTAACAGATGAATCTAAGCCTGATGTTGAATTGGTAAATATGCACTCATCGCCGGGGCAGGAGCCAGCCATGGTGGTAAAAGGTTAGTGATTAGGATACCTAAACATCAGGTACGCGATCGGTAAGGGTACCAGGACGTTGGATAAGGGTGCCATTAAAAAGGCGACCATCGTTTGACCTTTGTCGCCCTTCCCGGTATCACTAAATTTTGTTTAGGAATAGGTTAGATAAATTGCTGTCCTTTCTTCAAAATCAATTTTATTATTGCCCTTATTTCGGTGAATGCTACATTGCAGATAAGGGTGAGTGGCGAAATGGCCGCAAATCAACCTTCGCACAACCCGGCTTTTATTGTCAACCCTGCAACGACAAAAATAGAGCTTGCGCATTACTGCTGAGGACGGGCTCCATCTTGCTGTTAGCGGGTAAAATCATTAAACAAAACATCATAACTTAGTATTTCCATTAATTAGCTGCAACATAGCCATTCATCGGCTTCCAGTGAACGATGGAAAGATAATATCCTAAAAACACGCCCGTTTGGCATCTTTGCAATAAATTGCATCATCAAAGGAAACCTGCTAAAAATCGTGGTTTCCTTTTTTTAGTTAAACAACCTGCATGGAAATTATCATCATATTTTTCCTCATCTTATTAAATGGCATTTTTTCCATGAGTGAGATCGCCCTGGTATCTTCCAGGAAATTCAAACTGGAGAGTTCGGCAAAAAAAGGGAATTCCAATGCCAAAAAAGCGTTAGAACTGGCCAATAATCCAACCACCTTTTTATCCACGGTGCAAATTGGCATCACCCTCATTGGTATTCTTACCGGTATTTACAGCGGCCGGGAGATTACAGAAGATGTGCATGAATTTATTGTAAAAATTCCTTTTCTTACAAACTCCGCCACCCCAATTTCGGTGGGCCTTGTTTTGTTGGTGTTAACGTTTTTCTCTATTGTGTTCGGTGAATTAATTCCAAAGCGGATAGGACTGATGTTCCCTGAAAAAGTGGCCATCCTGGTGGCCCGTCCCATGACCCTGATCTCCGTTATTACAAAACCATTTATCTGGTTACTTTCCATTACCAACGACCTGTTTCTCCGCATATTTGGGCTTAAAGACACCAGGGATGGACTGGTAAGTGAAGAAGAGATAAAGGCCATTGTACAGGAAAGTGCCCAGGGAGGAGAAATCCAGGAGATTGAACACGACATCGTAAACCGGGTTTTTGCATTGGGCGATAGAAAAGTAAGCGCGTTAATGACGCATCGCAGCGACCTGGTTTATTTTGATATTGAGGATTCATTGGAAATGATTAAGCAACGGGCGATCGAGGAAATTCATTCCGTTTACCCCGTGATCAACAAAACATTCGATGAAACCCTTGGCATCGTGTCGGTAAAAGATATCTTTCCCAATAATTTCGACCATACCGGTTTCAACCTGCGTGCCTTTATCAAGCAACCGGTAATGGTGTTGGGCAATACACCTGCCTATAAAGTACTGGAAAAGTTCAGGGAGAATAAATTACACTACGCTTTTGTGATAGATGAATATGGGGATGTTCAGGGGATGATCAGTATGGATGATATCCTGGACGCTTTAATCGGGGATGTTACCGAATATAACCAGGAGGACTATAGCATTGTACAACGCGAAGATGGCACCTGGCTGGCTGATGGCTCGTACCCCTACTTTGAATTCCTGCATTACTTTAACCTGGAGCAGCCCGAGGAAGTGGATTATAATACCCTGGCGGGTTTTGTGCTGGAAAAACTGCAACACATACCTACCGTTGGCGAAAAATTTGCCTGGGGCGATTTTGAGTTGGAAGTGATAGATATGGACGAAAGAAGGATCGATAAAATCATGATCAAAATGGTGGAATAGGCAGGCCACAACCGAAAGCCACTTTCTCTCCTCCTAAAAAAAAGGTCTCCCCATAACCGGGAAGACCAACTGACTAATTTGATTAAAGAAAAACGCAAAGATTACGCTGTAGTTCCATCCATGCGGCTTTTCAGCCCGGCAGGAAGTATATTCTTCATCAGGCTTTCACCTTTTTCACGAATGGTACTGGTTAAGCTTGCTTTTTCTTGCGCAGTCATCTTTGAGTATTTGTAATACGCGAAGGCTGCGAGGCCAAGTCCGGCCAATACCAACCCACCTGATTTTCTATTGCTCATGCTGTTGTGTAACATAGTGTATGTTTTAAAAGTTAATAATACTATGGGTAGTCTAAAAAAATCGTACCAGATTTTTTGGCGACAACTATAACCATAATTAGCGTCTCTACCGTACATTTTCTATAACCATAAATGAGTAGATAGCTAAATGCCTTATTGTTTCTGCCTTAAGGCTGATGTTTATTGCTGATTTTTTTCAACAGTGTGTTGCCCGGTTTTCCATTCCGTATAGAATTAGGGCAACCTGGCAGGGGTGCATTGTTAACAGGTAAAAATAAAAATCCCACTGGCCATTGCCAGTGGGATTTTTATTATGTAAGGTTGATAAATTACCTTTGAAATATTCAGCTTAGTAGCCCATGCCACCCATATCAGGCGCACCACCATGGTTATGTGCTGATTCTTCCTTAGGCCTGTCGGCGATAACACATTCGGTGGTTAACAACATACCGGCAATAGAGGCTGCATTTTCCAATGCGATACGGGTAACCTTGGTTGGATCGATTACACCAGCTTTAAACATCTTCTCATACACTTCTGTACGGGCGTTAAAACCGAAGTCTGCCTCTCCTTCCTTAATTTTCTGTACTACGATACTACCTTCAATACCACTGTTTACCACAATCTGGCGCAATGGTTCTTCAATAGCCCGCTTCACAATCTGTATACCCGTTGTTTCATCTTCGTTGGCACCTTTCAGTTTTTCCAGTGAAGAAATCGCACGGATATAAGCAACACCACCGCCTGGTACAATACCTTCTTCAACAGCTGCCCTTGTGGCATGTAACGCATCATCCACACGGTCTTTCTTTTCTTTCATTTCTACTTCTGTAGCTGCACCTACGTACAACACAGCAACACCACCGCTTAATTTTGCCAAACGCTCCTGTAATTTTTCTTTATCGTAGTCAGAAGTCGTTACTTCCACCTGGGCTTTAATTTGATTAACCCTTGCAACGATGTCAGATTTTTTTCCTTTTCCACCAACTACGGTTGTGTTATCCTTATCAATTACAATTGAACTTGCAGAACCTAAATAAGTAAGGTCAGCATTTTCCAGTTTGTAACCCTGTTCTTCGCTGATTACAATACCGGCGGTAAGAATAGCAATATCCTGTAACATTTCTTTTCTCCTGTCGCCAAAACCTGGTGCTTTTACTGCTGCCACCTTTATGGTACCGCGTAATTTATTTACAACCAGGGTAGCCAGTGCTTCACCATCCAGGTCTTCTGCCATAATCACTAAAGGGCGACCGGTTTGGGCCACTTTCTCCAGGATATGCAAGATATCTTTCATGGCAGAAATCTTCTTATCGTAGATCAGGATATAAGGATTATCCAGTTCTGCCTGCATTTTTTCACTGTTGGTTACGAAGTAAGGAGAAATGTAGCCCCTGTCAAACTGCATACCTTCTACCACCTCAACTGTAG
>JBBQOJ010000063.1:0-8850 GCA_038330815.1 Chitinophagales bacterium
AACTTGCATACGAGTATATGCTCAATCAATATCAATTGAGTGACAACAAAAAAATGATGCAAAAGCTGGAAGATGCTCCAGTGATAGACGGCACACCAGACAAATATCTAAAATTACGAGACAAGGCCATGCACAGTTTTGGAATAGGAACAACACACAACATGAGGTCGGTACCCAAAGAAATTTTTTTACCTTCTATAATGTGCAAGGAATATACTTTAAAAGAAAAATACAATTTGTGGGCAGGCAAAGCCCGGTCAGGTGTTCACCCGCTTTGGAAAGAAATGCTGTCAACAAATCTCATGATTCAAGTACCAAAATTGGACATTCCGGTTTATTTTTTCAGTGGAGTTTACGATTACACCGTGTCATACACATTGTCAAAAGAATATTTTGAGAAATTACAGGCACCTATCAGAGGATTTTATACGTTCCAAAAATCTGCCCATAGCCCGATATTTGAAGAGCCGCAAAAAGTAAAAGAAATTATCTTAAAAGATGTGTTAAACGGAACTAATTCGTTTGCAGATTTATATAAAGCGACAACATCACTACAAAATTAATAAACTATAACAGCTCACTCACAGTTGAATGGAGCAGGAATAATTTTGTTTCCAGCCAGTAGCGCATTTAAAATAGTTACCAGCCCTTATCGTATAGGCTAGTCGGATTTTGTGCAAATGTCATAGTGCTACAGCCAACCTTAATAAGCTAAAAAAACATGTTTTAAGATAAGTTAATTTTATACTTGCTGCTACCCTCAGGGCAAACTGCAGCATTGAGTTGATAATTATCTTATTAGCAGTGAAAAGATCAATTGCTTACTTTTGAATTATAGTAACTCGCGACCTGCTGGAAATTCCTGTAAGCGTAACAACTGCAAAGCACCCGGTAATTGCTCCCATTATGCAACTGAACATAAACGAAATCACACCGAAAGAAATTGTAGCAGGATATCATGGCCGTTTTATTCACACCGGTCGTTTAACCATTGCTTATTGGGAGGTAGCCGAAGGCGCTACCATGCCGGTACACCAGCATATACATGAACAAACGAGCCAGGTTACCACTGGTAAATTTGAACTAACGGTAAACGGTATACGAACATTGCTGGAACCGGGGATGGTGATCGTAATTCCCCCCAATGTACCACATGGTGGCATTGCCATTACACCTTGCCAGTTACTCGATATATTTGCACCTGTAAGGGAGGACTATCAATAGAAAAATTATGAACATCTCTTTAGAAGGAAAAACAGCACTGGTAGGCGGTGCAAGCCGTGGATTAGGCAATGCCATTGCAAAGCAGCTGGCAGCCTGCGGAGCCACAGTAACGTTGATGGCGCGCAACAAAGAAAAACTGGAAAAAGCCCTTGCCGCTCTACCCGTTCCGTTGCACCAGCAACATCGTTACCTTATTACTGATTTTACGGACTATGCCGGTTTTAAAAATACGATTACTACCTGGTTTGCCAATAACCGGGTGGATATTTTAGTGAATAACACCAATGGGCCCAAGCCGGGTGGAGTACTCGACAAAAACGTAGATGATTTCCAGCAGTCCTTCGACCTTTTATTTAAATCGGTTGTTTTGCTCACCACCGAGGCACTAACCGGGATGAAGGCAACCGGCTTTGGCCGGATTATTAATCTATCTTCCATTACCGTGAAGGAACCGCTGCCCAACCTGGTTTTGTCAAACAGTATCCGTTCCGCAGTAGTCAGCTGGGCAAAAACATTGTCTGTTGCCGTTGCACCCATGGGCATCACGGTCAATAATATCCTGACAGGTTATTTTGATACCGAGCGACTCAAGGAAATCAATCAGCTCCAGGCCACCAGTAAAGGAATCACATTGGATACATATACCGCCGGTATGCAGCAAAGTGTGCCAGTAGGGCGTTTTGGCCGTCCCGAAGAATTTGGATACCTCGTCGCTTTTCTTGCCTCCGACTACGCGGCATATATTACCGGTACCAACATCCCGATTGATGGCGGTTTACTGAAGTCGGTGTAGCAGTGGTACCCGTATTAGCTATAAAAAGAAGCATTAAGGGATTGAAAGGCTTCCTGCGAGATTTGCTTATACGATTTTATAATAATGTCTTCCGGTTGTGCCCGGTCGTTTTTTAAAGAGGCGATGCTTTTCTTAAAGTCGTCGATGTTGGCAAACGTATGCAAAGGAATACCAATATTCTCATTTTCTGTCACGGTCACCGTTTTCTTGTCGAGCATTATGTAGTTTACCAGGTAGTATTTCATAAAATTTGTTAAGGGGGGTAAGGGCTGAGAAAATTGAATAGTCAAAAAAGCAAAAGTCGGCTTTGTTGCCCTATCAAACATTAGGCATTGTACGTAATGGATGTAGTATTATTTCTATTGGAGGTGGCAATATTGCCCTGCAAATACCTTGTGAAACACGGGTGATGTGGAGAAGGAAAGCAATAGCGGGTTATTGCGCTTCCGTATAAGCTCTTTTGCACCCACACAACGGCAAAAACGCGTAACATTCCGATAATTTTCGGCTATTTCAAAAAAATATCGAAAAATAACTTAGTAGAAATACAATTTAATTGCAGCGGCAGCGTTAATACCTTGGTTTTTCATAGGATATTGGATTTTAAAAACGGGCTGAATTTCTATTCTGGCCCCTTTTTTTTTTCTTTACTGCCGTAATCCGGCAAATTATCTTTCAAAGCCCAATTCAGAAATACCTTATTATTACCAAAAATCTTTTTTGTCGCAGGCGCTATTTTGGGGCCTGGGATACTCCTGCTTTAATTTATCCCTGTTTTCTTTACTACTGGTAATATCAATCTTGTTGGATGTTGTTGGTTATGATAGATTCGGATAGTTGCTTTTTGAAAATCACTGTCGCTGGCAGTATAGATGTCTACAAATTTTTGAGGGTTGCGGTCAGCGAGGGGAAACCAGGTGCTTTGTATTTGTATCATTAACCGATGCCCCTTTTTAAAAGTATGCGCCACATCGGGTAGTTCGAAGGTAACCCGGGTAATGGCATTGGGTACAAAGGGTACCGGCTTCTCAAAACTATTACGGTATTTACCCCGCATAATTTCACCCCTCACCAACAACTGGTATCCGCCCATCGGGTAATCGTTGCCGTTACCTGTCATCCCGGCCGGGTAGTCAAAATCATCCGGGAAAACATCTACAAGTTTAACCACAAAATCGGCGTCAGTGGTACTGATGCTGGTGACCAGTTCCGCAATCACCGGTCCGGCAAGTGTAAGGTCCTCCGTTAATACAGATGTTTCAAATACCAGCACATCCGGCCGCCGGGAAGCAAACCGTTGGTCATCGGTCATATATTCCCTTGTTCTGCGATGGTGTACGTCCTGTGTGTAGGGTACCGGTTTTGCAGGGTCGCTGGTATATTCGCTAAAGGCGCTGTTTTTATCGTTGTTTCCTTTGTGCGTTGCCAGTGGTTGGGTGAATAATAAACTACTATTGCCCAACAGGTAAAGCGGGGTATTGGTTACATTGGCAGGGGGCCATCTATCAAATTGTTTCCAGTTATTTTCACCTGTAAAAAATACATTGGCTTCAGCGATGGCGTCAACGCTTCCCTTACCCTTCAGGTGAAAGTTGAAAAACGGGACTTCGATATTTTGCTGGTACCATTCCGATGTGTTGCTTCCAAAACGAAGGTTGCCTAAAAAGCTGCCTTCCCGGCTCCACTGTCCATGGTGCCATGGACCCATTACAATTTTATTGTTGGTTTGCGGACTTTGTTTTTCACAGGCTTTGTAGGCGTTCCATGCGCCCCAGCAATCTTCGGCATCAAATAAACCGCCCACCCACAACATGGCGGGTTGTACATTATATAGTCCGTTGCGTGCATTTCTTGCCTGCCACCAGTCGTCATAATTTGGATGTTGGTACATTTCGTGCCAAAAGGAAATACTGTCTCCTATCATGCCCGATAGGTTTTTAATAGCGCCAGCCTGCAGGTAAAATTTATAGTTGTCTTTTATAAGGGTAGTAAAGCCTTTCCCATAATCCATAGTGGGTGCAGGGTGGGGCTTCCCAAAAGTGGGATAAAAAGAAAATGCATCCATCATAAAGAAGGCGCCCTTATGGTGGAAGTCGTCACCAATAAACCAGTCTGTTACCGGTGCCTGCGGACTTACCGCCTTTAGGGCGGGATGCCCACTCAGTGCAGCCTGGGTAGCATAAAAACCGGGATAAGAAGTGCCAAAGGCCCCGGCTCGGCCGTTGTTACCTGGTATATTTTTTATCAACCATTCCAATGCATCATAAGTGTCGCTGGCTTCATCAATGTCTTTATTGGTTTGTTTATGCTTATTAAAAGGGCGTACATCCATAAACTTTCCCTCGCTCATATAACGGCCACGCACATCCTGCATTACCATAATATATTTGCCACGAACATACTTCATCTGGTATCGACCCCACAACGGAATAAACTTATTTTCACCATAGGGTGCGCAGGAATAGGGCGTGCGGGTAAGCAGGAAGGGATGCTTTTCTGTTTGATCCTTTGGAACATAAATAGCCGTGAATAATTTAATACCATCCCGCATGGGTATTTGTCGTTCTATTTTTGTATAATTGTTTACAAACCAGGTGCTGTCATCCACCTGGCACCAGGCCGGTAAAAAGGCGATCATGCCTGCGAATACAAGGAGTGATTTTTTCATACAGTAATGTTTGTGTCTCAATGTAAACAATCTAAACCATTATTAAAATGAGTGCCAATAAAGAAATGGTAAGGCAGTTTTACAGCGCCTTTCAGCAGTTGGATGATAAGGGAATGGCAGCCTGTTATAGTGAAGACATCGTTTTTTTTGATCCTGTGTTTGGATTGCTACGTGGAAAGGAAGTTACTTATATGTGGGAAATGCTATGTACTAATGCGAAGGATTTCTCCTTAACCTTTGACAATATTATTGCGCTGGATGATGAATACTGTACCTGCGATTGGGTAGCTAATTACACTTTTTCGGGTACCGGCCGAAAGGTAATCAACCGGATAAAAGCCAACATGCGGTTTGCCAATGGCATCATCATCGAACACAGCGATGCCTTTAGTTTGCATAAATGGAGCAGGCAGGCATTGGGTTTACCGGGAGAACTGTTTGGATGGAATACCTTTTTTCAGCGGAAAATTAAAAACCAGGCCAAAAGAAACCTGCTGCGTTTTATCCAGTCAAAACAGGCAGGGGAATAGCGGGTAAAGGGCATAAAAAAACCGGTAAAACAAGTGGCTATGCGGTTAGCCAACGCCTGTTTTACCGGTTGTATTAATGGAGGAAATTATTCCACCACGGTAATTTTGATCGTATTGGTAGGCAGGTGCAATTTGGTGGGAGTACTGCCCGTACTTACAATAACATCTTTTGTTTTTATAAAACCTCTTTCCTTTAATAAGTCCACCTGGTCGTGGATAATATTATCCAGGCTTTCTTCTTCTCCATAATAGATGGCACGCACTCCCCAGCTTAATGATAACTGGTTGATCAGCGTTTTTTCCTTACTGAAAATAAAGAGGGGCGCTTTGGGACGGTAGCTGCTCAGTATAAAACCGGTATAACCACTTTGTGTCATTCCAATCAGGGCATTGGCGCTTACGTCCTTGGCTAGTTTACAGGCGCTGTAACAAAGGGCATCACTCAATAAGGAGGGAGAGTGTGCCTGCGGTGCCAGTATATCATCGCGGTCGTAATCATAGGCCGTACGTTCTACCTCCATGATAATTTTACTCATCATTTCTACTACCAGGGTGGGGTAGTAGCCCATAGCGGTTTCGCCGCTTAGCATCACAGCATCAGCGCCTTCCAATACCGCGTTGGCCACATCGGTTACTTCGCTGCGATTGGGTTTGGTGCGTTCCATCATGCTTTCCATCATTTGGGTAGCCACAATCACCGGCTTGGCCCTCCGCATACATTTACGAATGATTTCTTTTTGAATCATCGGCACCTGTTCTACCGGAACTTCTACCCCCAGGTCGCCCCTGGCTACCATGATGCCATCGCTTTCAACAATAATATCCCGGATATTCTTCAATGCTTCCGGCATTTCTATTTTAGAGATTACTTTTATTTTGCTGTTCTTTTCGCGGATTCTCTTTTTAAGATCTATAATGTCATTTGCTTTTCGAACAAAGGAAAGCGCCACCCAGTCGAGGTTGTTTTCTATAATGAAGGCCAGGTCGGCGATGTCTTTGTCGGTCAGCGATGGCATGGTTAGCGCCGAATCCGGCAGGTTAACACCTTTTTTAGGCGTAAGTGTGCCACCCAATGTTACCGACACGATGATCTCCTTTTCATTTAATATTTCTTCCGCTTTTAATTCCATTTTCCCATCGTCCAAAAATATGCGTTCGCCTACTTTTACATCCTGGGCAAGGTTGGGGTACGATACATAAATCTTTTCATTGGTACCCACCATTTTGTCGGTGGTAAAAATAAACCGCATTCCATCTTTCAATTCAATTTTGCCGTTCTCCAATTCGCCCACCCTTAATTTAGGCCCCTGCAGATCGCCGAGGATGGCAATATTAAAAGGTTGTGTCTGATTAATTTCACGGATGTATTCAATGATCTGTAGTTTATCTGCGTACGCGCCATGCGAAAAGTTTAACCGAAATACATTTACCCCGGCGATGACCAGTTCCAGCAGCTTCTCATAGGTGGAGCAGGCTGGTCCAACCGTTGCTACAATTTTGGTTTTTTTAGTGGAATGTTTAATGCCTGCGTTCTTGTCCATATCCTGGTGCAGGTATTGGTGGATTTTACTCATATTGTTGGCTTGAAAATTTTAACAGGTAACCCTTACCTGTTGGCAATTCGTTTTTAAATAATGGTTTTTTGTATTGCGGAATTGGTGGTGTTGAATATATCAGGAAGCAAGGATCTTTACAATTTTCATCCACTCTTCGCTGATTCGTTGTTTCTTTTTTACAGCCTCGTTGAGGGGGGTGTAATGCATACGGTTATTAACCATGCCCACAAAAACGTTGTGCCTGCCTTCAATCAAACATTCTACGGCAGAATAGCCCATCCTGCTGGCAATCAGGCGGTCGAAGCAACTGGGGGAACCACCTCTTTGGATGTGTCCGAGGATGCATACCCTCACTTCCTGGATAGGCAACCGTTCTTTTATAATCCTTCCAACTTCGTCGCCCCCGCCAAAATCATCTCCCTCTGCTACTACAATCAGGTTTACCAGTTTATGGCGCCTTTCTTTTTCAGCGAGTTGTTTGATAATTTCTTCAATGTCAGTTTTACGTTCCGGGATTAAGATATTTTCGGCACCGGTAGCAATACCACTATGCAGGGCAATATATCCCGCATCCCGGCCCATTACTTCAATAATAAATAAGCGGTCATGCGCGTCGGCAGTATCCCTTATTTTATCAATGGCTTCTACCGCAGTATTAACCGCGGTATCAAAACCAATAGTAAAGTCAGTGCCGGCAATGTCTTTATCAATGGTACCCGGTAAACCTACACAGGGAATATCGTATTCGTTACTAAAGGTTTGTGCACCCCGAAAACTTCCATCACCGCCAATAATCACCAAACCGTTAATGCCTAATTTTTTTAAATTACCATAGGCTTTTTTTCTTCCTTCGGGCGTTAAAAAATCTTTGCAACGCGAGGTTTTTAAAATGGTGCCACCCCGTTGAATAATATTTGCCACACTCCGGCTTTCCATTTTGAAGATATCATTTTCCACCATCCCGGTATATCCCCGCATTATACCAAATACATCCATTCCATGATAAATGCCGGTTCGCACTACCGCTCTCACCGCAGCATTCATACCGGGTGCATCCCCTCCCGATGTTAATACTCCAATCTTGGTAACTCTGTTTCTCATATCTACTGATATCGGTTAATTTTCAAATATTTTTTAATGATCTGTTGGTTGTGGTGAATATACCTCATCTCATAAGCCGTCAAAAATACACATTTAAAATTAATAGCATTATCCTATACCGTTTTATTCAGTTTAAATTGCTTTTAATGTACATTACATACCGGTTTTTGCTTAATCATTAAACGATGTTGATGCAATTAAAACAATTCTTTTTGCTGCTATGGTTAACCTCAGCCCTTGGAGGATCTTCCAATGCGCAGCTAAAATACCCGCTAACAAACAAGGTAGATCAAACAGATGATTATTTTGGCGTGAAGGTGACTGATCCATATCGCTGGCTGGAAGATGATAACAGTAAGATAACAGGCGATTGGGTGGAGGCGCAAAATAAATTGACAGCGGGCTACCTGTCAGCAATTCCTTTTCGCGAAAAGGTAAGTAAACGATTGGCGGCCATGTGGAATTATGCACGGTACAGTTCGCCTTTCAGGGAGGGGGATTACTATTATTATTATAAAAACGACGGCCTTCAAAATCAATCGGTATTGTACCGCCAGCGAACTTTAACAAGCCAACCGGAAGTGTTCATTGATGCCAACAAACTCAGCCAGGATGGAACTGCCGTTCCGGGAGTGCCAGCATTTACAAGGTCTGCCAAATATTGTGCTTACCTGCAGGCCGAAAGTGGGAGTGATTGGCAGGAGGCCTTTGTAATGGACGTGCAATCCGGGAAATCATTGGCGGATAAGCTGAAGTGGATCAAATTCAGCGGTATTGCCTGGAAGGGAGATGAGGGCTTCTACTACAGCCGTTACCCCGAAACAACGGAACAAAACAAACTCAGCCGGCAAAACCAGTACCACACGGTATATTTCCATCAACTGGGTACGCCACAGTCGACAGACCTCCTTATTTATGAAGACAGGGAACATCCCCTGCGGACCATTACCGCTTCCCTTACCGAGGACGAACGTTTTT